>USSP01000124.1 GCA_900557385.1 uncultured Lachnospiraceae bacterium | reverse complement strand
AGAGTGATGAGGTGGTCGAGGGTGGAAAAATATGTCGAAATCATTTTCTGTTCATTCTTGCATGGGAAAGAAACCATCCCTTTTAACGCATTTTCTGCAGAAACCTTCATATCATTTTTTGCACCTTTGTTTACTAATGGATGCATATATGAATTCATTCTGGAATCAAGTTCAAAATAAATCTGTACAAACTCTGAATCCACTATTTCTTTTGGTTTATAAACTGCATACAAAGTTGATACAATCCCCGAAATACCTTTATTTGCCTTGATTATCCCGTAGGGATTAGATTTTAATGGAGACTTTGTATATACAACATCACCAGTTTCTACAACACCATAGTTTGAAACTGATGCCCCTGCAAATGAACGTCCCTGAAATTCAATCTGATTTACAATTCCACACTCTCCCGAAACCGATAATACATCTTCTTTTGTAAACCGATTATCACTGTTCTTTTGAGTTGATACCTCGAGATAGTCAATTAACTTACGCTGTTCCCAATCATCACGAAATCCTTTGAATCTAATATTCGGTGTATTTCCCATTCTCACACCTCCTTGAGTATCTCAATAAATTCCTTGACTGCTGATTCTGTCTCTGGAGAACGAAATGTGAGTTCTCCAAGCATTTCAAGCAGAGCCCTATTGCTTTCCTTAATTGCTCTATTTGTTTCTTCCATGCTATTGGTAAGTTCCTGTAAATTGATTTCTTCCTCTTCTTCGCTTGTGTCTACATATCTGGGAATATTTAAATTGAAATCATTTGCTTTTATGTCCTCGAAAGATGCCAAATAGGCAAGTTTATCAATCGATTTCCTATCATTATACAACTCCAAGACTCTATCAATATGCTGTTCGTTCATCACATTTTGTTTTTTCTCTTTTTCAAAGAGCCGGGAAGCATCAATGAATAACACATCTCTGCCCTCCCTATGTTTCTTAAGAACGATGATACACGTGGGAATGGACGTGTTATAAAACATATTGGATGGCAAACCGATTACTGCATAAATAGAACCATTTTTTAATAATGTTTCTCTAATGCTTCCTTCCGCTGCACCTCTGAATAAAACTCCGTGAGGCAATACAATCGCCATTGTTCCGGTCTGTTTCAAGTGGTAGAAACCATGGAGCAAAAAGGCATAATCCGCCTTTGACTTTGGTGCCAGTTTGCCTCCATAATCCATAAATCTTTCATCCTGTTTAAAGCCTTCAGCTGCTGACCAATTTGCCGAATATGGAGGATTCATGGTAACCACATCAAACTCTGTTTCTTCATCTGTTGGCCAATCTGCATCCAATGTGTCCCCATTTCTCAAATGTTGATTTTCTGGGAGTACTCCATGCAGAAACATATTCATTCGCGCCAAATTATAGGTAGATGGCATAAGTTCCTGTCCATAATATTTAATATAATCCGGTTCAAAAGAATAATTTCTGCAACTGAGCATTAAGGAACCTGAACCCATGCAAGGGTCATATACCTGAAGTCCTTTTTTATTTTCTTGACCTGTCATGGCAATTCTGCAGAGAATTTGCGCCGGCCCGTGCGGTGTATAAAATTCTCCTGCTTTCTTCCCCGTCTCCGATGCAAACTGTCCAATTAGATATTCATAAGCATTTCCAAGGACATCACCTTTCGCATGAATCAAATCTGCTCCATCCAGAACCTTAATCACTTCTGCCACAGTCGCGCTCTGTTTCTGATCTCCTGTTCCGAGTCGATTGGAATACAAATCTACATCTGCAAATAGACCATTGAATAGTTCATCGGACTCTTGAATACGATTGAAAGCTGCCTGCAATTTTTCTCTGTTAAAAGCATTCTGTTTTGCATCGTTTAATATGCTGACATAGGTCATATCCGTATCCAATGTATAATGTAAAGAAGCATCCAGTTCCTCCAGCAAATCCTTTGCATCATCCGTTCTCATTGCTTCCTCGTATTGCTTCTGTGCCTCCTGCAAGTCCTCTGGCATCTCATCATTCAGCAAATCATAAGCCTTTGCAAGATAAGAATCCGATAAGTACTTATAGAAAATAAGCCCTAACAAATATGTCTTGTACTCATTGGCATCCATCTTTCCTCGAAGTACATCTGCACCGCTCCATAATACCTGTAACAAATCCTTGCTTTCTGCCATGTCTAATCCTCCTCAATTTTTCTAATAATCGAAAGTGTTAAATTCTTAATTTCTTCAGCTTGTTTCAGTAATAAATAATTCTGTATCAAAGATTGTCGGTACAATTCTCCAATCTTGCGTTGCTTATCCATATCCGGTAGCCTTATTTTAAGTTCCCCTATAGTTTTCACATTCAGTTTTTTCACGCTAAGAGTCGTTCCTTGATGAAACATTGCAATCTGTTGTTCAAACTCTTTTCCCTCGTTAAACTGGTAGCAAAAATACCACTTATCAAGTATTTTCCCATCAAATTCACATTTAAGAAAGTTTGATGTTATACATTTGTCTTTATTACTTGTGGAAACTGGTGCGACTTTGGATTTCATAAGGTTAATAATACATTCTGATGTACTATCATGCTCGTTTATGCAATACAGGTCGTTTTCAAAATTCTCCGGTGAATATATGTATAATTCCTGATCTTTAATTCTCGTAGGGTTTTTCCCTAGCGTAAATCGAATAATGTCATCTAGCTTTTTTATTTCCATCGCGAGTTCCTTTTTGTAATTTAATTAAAGTACATTTATATAGTAACATATATATCGCGTCTGTCAATATGTAATTTAATTAAAGTACATGATCTGCATTTGATTTTAAAACAAAAAACACCTGTAAATACCACCATGAATAATGATATTTACAGGCTCAATTATGTCCTTACACCAGCGCCCGGTACAACTCCTCCGCATCATCCACCAACTTATAAGGATGCAGGCTTTCCAGCAGATCTCTGTCCCGGAAGCCCCAGGTGACGGAAATGCAGTTTAAGCCGGAGTTGTCCGCCGTCGCCTTGTCCACCTCGGAGTCCCCGATGTACACCGCATCTTCTTTGGTTGCACCAAGTTCCCGCATTACCTCCAGCACCGAGTCCGGGGCAGGCTTTTTGCGGATGCCGTCCTTCACACCCATGGAGCTGTCCACCAGACCGGGGAAATGCTGTTCCATGAGGATTTTTACTGCTTCGTCATTTTTATTGGAAACTACGGCAGTGTGAAAGCCCTCCTGTTTCAGTTTCCGCAGCACCTCCACCATGCCGGGATAAGGTGCGGTTTTGATGGCGCAATGGTCGGTATAGTAAGCGTGAAAGGCCTCGAATGCCTGTTCAAAGATGTCTGCATCGGTTCCCTCCGGCACAGCCTTTTCCATGAGGACGCGAATGCCGTTTCCGAGAAAGCGGCGGATTTCCTGGGTGCTGTGGGTGGGGAAGCCAAACTGTTCCATCACGTGATTGACGGAATCCGTCAGGTCATCCAAAGTGTTTAATAAAGTTCCATCTAAGTCAAAGATTGCTGTCGTATATGTTTTCATCCTGTTGTTCTCCTGTTGTTAGTAATATAACGCATACCGGTAGCTTTGTGCAAGTCTCTGATACCAGGCATCGTCCGTGTCCTCTGTCACATCGTCATCGGTAAACCAGTTGATATAGGCTTTACCCTTTTCCATTCCCTTCACAAAATCCGAAAGCAGTAATTCATAAGCCTCCTCCGGAATTTCCTGACCGTCCATGTCGTAATAGGTGTCAATGGTGTTCTCGTCTTCTGAATCTGCCTCTGAAGTGGACTGGCAGAGATCCTGGAAGGTTACGGTATCTCCTTCCAGATAGAAAAAGCCCTGGATGATTCCATGGAAAGCAGCTCCGTTTCGGAAGATATTACTTCCACTATAGTAAACTCTGCCCTGGGAATCCCGGTAGGCATCCATCGTCCACTCCAGATCGTAGCCGTCAGAATCCAGGCTGTCCTCATTTTCCCTTTCCGGCAGCTCCCACTGAGTCAGTGCCTCCAGCATTTTTCCGTCCCGGCTGACATGATAAAAACGGTTTTCGGAAAAAAGTCCCGTTCCCATACATACGGTGGTCATCAATTCCAGTCTGCCATCCCCGTCCAGGTCATAGACCGCATATTGTAAGCCGTAAGGTCCATAGGTTTCCTGGTCAAAACGCCACTGCTGCCGGTTTTGGGCAAAGAAACGGATTTGCTCCTGCTCCTCCTGGTTCAGTTCCCGATTTCTGGTCATGCCCTGCACCTCTCCAATGATTTCCTTGACCTGGTCTGTATCGCAGATTTTCTCGGTATACGCCTCTCCGTTTCCCCGAAGTTTGTCCCGGGAACTGTCCTGCATCACATATACATCTGTCCCATTATAGGAAAGGTAGGTGAGAATGGCATCTCCCTCATCGGTGGGCTGGGCAAGGATCAGTTTTCCCGGGGTTCCATTCTCCACCGCCTGGAGAAAACCGGCGAGGTAACTCATTCCCCAGTCGCCCACAACTCCGTTGTTGTAGTCCAAGCCACAGACTCCTAAAGAAGTGCTCAGTTCCTCTATGGAATCCGGCAGGTTCTGCAGTTCCTCTTTCACTGCCTGGGTGTCCCGCGCCAGCTCTGATTGGCGGCGAAGCTGGAACATATAATCGGTGTTGTAGGTGTGGACATAAAGATCGCCGTCTTTTTCCACCAGGAAATCCGGTGCGGACTTTAATGTCACACACTCCTCGTCAATACCCGTTCCCTTATCAATCACATGGAGGTAATCATCCTCCGCAGTAAAACCGTAGCCGGTGATAATCACATCCTCCAGCATTACAAAGTCATTGGCGTTGGATACCTGCTGGGGACTCTCCCAGATCACTTCTCCGTTCTGCAAATCAATCGCCAGCAGGTAGCCGGTGTGGGGACAGTCCTCCGCATAGGTATTGTGACCAATAGCAAGATAAAGGGTGTCGCCCTCACTCTGCGCCCAGAATACGTTCTGACGGATAAAGTCATACTCCGCATCTGCCTCCGGCTCATAGCCTTCTGTATACAAAAAGTCACCGAGGTGCAGGGTAATTTCCAGTTCCCGGCTCTGCAGCTGATACATGTACAGGTCCAGAGAGCCTAAGTCTGCCCCATTTCGTCCGGTGTCCACCACCTCATAGAAGTATCTGTCATCATAGAATCCTCTGGTCACGCTTTCTGCAAAATCCTCATAAATCCATTTCGCCTGCTCCGGTGCCTGCTCTTTCCACTGGATTCTGGTTGTATCGGAAAGAAAATTTTTTATCATAGGAAGAAACAGGTCATTTTGCCGAAACCAGGTGTCTGCATCCGAAATGTCATTGGATTGAACCGATAATTCCTGGAATTCGATTCTGTCCCGGTAAAGTTCCTCCTGTCCCTCCCGGTAGAAAAAATCTTCGTCGGGCTTTGCCACGGTGAATTCTCTTTCCATAAACTCCGGCTGTGTTTCCCGGGTTTCCTGGGCAATTTCTGTTTCCACGGTACTTTGATTTTCCAAAGTTTCCCATTTTCCCTGCGCTGCCGTGGAGTCCGTTGCTCCACAGCCTGCCAGGGCTAAAATCGTCAGAGCTCCCGTTAACACTCCTATTTTTCTTTGTATTTGATTTTTCTTCCTTGTCGTCCTATTCCTTTTCATTTTGTCCCCTTTCCATTGTGCCCACTTTCCGGTTGACTTCCTGCACCACAGCTGCCTCCAGCTTTTCCACTTCTCTGTCGTAAGTGAAAAAGCCATTGATTTCTTCCTCAATATCACT
>USSP01000123.1 GCA_900557385.1 uncultured Lachnospiraceae bacterium | reverse complement strand
TTCTCCCGATCTAAGAGTGTCTGCCCCTCCAATAAGGAGCTGGTGGCAGCCCACGGACCGGAACTGATTCGTATTGCAAAAGAAAATAACTGCAGTTATTTATTTGAAGCAAGCTGTGGAGGCGGTATTCCGGTGATCCGTACCATGACGGAGGCACTTTCTTCTGAAAAGATTGATTCCATTATGGGAATCTTAAACGGTACCACCAATTATATTTTGACGAAGATGGACAAGGAAGGTGCCGATTTTGCCCAGGTATTAAAGGAAGCCCAGGAAAAAGGCTATGCAGAGCGCAACCCGGAAGCAGATGTAGAAGGTTACGATGTCTGCCGTAAGATTGCGATTCTTTCTTCCTTAATGAAAGGCAGCTATGTGAAATATGAAAATATCTACACCGAGGGTATTACAAAAATCAGTGCGGATGATTTTAAATATGCAAAGAAAATGGATAAGGCAGTGAAACTGATTGCCCTTGCCAAACAGCAGGAGGATGGTTTTTATGCCATGGTATCTCCTTTCCTTATCTCAAGGGAGCATCCCTTCTACTGTGTGAACGATGTGTTTAATGCGGTATTTATCCACAGTAACATGCTGGGAGATTCCATGTATTATGGAAGAGGCGCAGGAAAGCTTCCCACTGCCAGCGCTGTGGTTGCAGATTTGGTGGAGTGTGCATGCAATGCAGGCAGTCATGTAGCAATCCGATGGGAAGAAAAGGATGCTGAGGTAACCTCCTGCGGTCAGATGGTTCGTCAGTTCTTTGTTCGTACCAAGGCAGAGCAGGCAGAGATTGAAAAGGTATTTGGACAGGTAACTTTGGTAGATGCAGGTATCGCCGGAGAACGTGGCTTCGTCACAGGGCTCATGAGCGAGGATGATTTTGCAAAGAAAGCGGAACAACTTCCGGTAATCAGCCGGATCAGACTGCTGGCATAGACGACAGGTAAGTCACAACGATGCGTTTGACAGCTGCGAACGATGGCTGTAAGAGATAGAGAAACAGGAAAACGAGGAATACAGGAAATGAAGAAAGTAGTAAAATTCGGGGGAAGCTCCCTGGCAAGTGCAGAACAGTTTGAAAAGGTAGGAGCCATCATACGTGCAGATAAAGATCGTCGCTATGTGGTGCCCTCCGCACCGGGCAAGCGTTTTTCCGGGGATACCAAAGTGACGGATATGCTCTATGGCTGTTATGAACTGGCAGAAGCAGGACAGGATTTCAAGAAAGAACTGGATGCCATCAAAGCCCGTTATGACGAAATTATCACAGGACTGAAATTAACTTTAGATTTAACAAATGATTTTAAGACCATTGAAAAGAATTTCAAAGCCAAGGCAGGTAAAGACTATGCCGCTTCCCGTGGTGAGTTTTTAAACGGTAAGATTATGGCAGAGTATCTGGGATTTCCCTTTGTGGATTCTGCAGAGGTTATTTTCTTCAACGAAGACGGTGAGTTTGATGCAGAGAGAACCCATACAGTACTCAGTGCCCGCCTGTCCAAACTGGATTGTGCGGTAGTACCCGGTTTTTACGGTTCCTATGGAAGGGGAGCAGAGGAAACCGTGCCGGCATCCCGTGTAAAAACCTTTTCCAGAGGTGGCTCGGATGTCACCGGTTCCATCGTAGCGAAAGCGGTACAGGCTGATGTTTATGAAAACTGGACGGATGTATCAGGCTTTTTAATCGCAGATCCCCGTATTATTCCCAATCCGGAGGCAATCGATACCATTACCTATCAAGAACTCCGCGAACTGGCATATATGGGAGCATCGGTATTACATGAGGATGCAATCTTCCCGGTAAGAAAAGAAGGAATTCCCATCAATATCCGCAACACCAATGCACCGGAAGATAAGGGAACCTGGATTGTGGGCAGCACCTGCCAGAAATCCAAGTACACCATCACCGGTATTGCCGGAAAGAAGGGCTTCTGTGCTGTTAATATCGATAAGGATATGATGAACTCGGAAATCGGTTTTGGTCGTAAATGCCTGCAGGCTTTTGAGGATAACGGCATTTCCTTTGAACATATGCCCTCCGGTATTGATACGATGACCATCTTTGTTCATCAGGATGAGTTTATGCATAAGGAGCAGGCAGTCGTCTCTGCAATCCATCGTATGGCGAAACCGGATCGTATTGATATTGAGTCAGATTTGGCATTAATTGCTGTAGTTGGTCGCGGTATGCGTTCCACCCGTGGTACAGCCGGTCGTATTTTTTCTGCACTGGCTCATGCCAATGTCAATGTCAAGATGATCGATCAGGGTTCTTCTGAGCTGAATATCATTATCGGTGTGCGTAATCAGGACTTTGAGACAGCTATTCGCGCAATCTATAATATCTTTGTAATCAGCCAGTTATAATAGGAAAAAGTTGTAAAAGAATCTTAAGAATTTACCACTGGTATTATCTCCTGAAACCTTGTAATATAATGTCCATAAGGAACATTCGTACAAGGCGTAGAGGAGTCTGTTATGGCAGAAACAAAAAACAGGAAGCCTGTAATTCAGGTAAAAGACTTATACAAAATCTACCGCATTGGCGACAATAAAGTGAGAGCGCTCAATGGGGTGGATTTTTGTATTTACAAAGGCGAATTCTGCTCCATTGTCGGCGCCTCCGGCTCCGGCAAATCCACGCTGTTAAATATGCTTGCGGGATTGGAGAAGCCCACCAAGGGAGAAATCGTCATTGCGGGGGAACACATTGAGAAGAAAAATGAAAGCCAGCTGGTTAAATTCAGGCGGGAACATGTGGGATTTATTTTCCAGTCCTTTAACCTGATGGCTACCATGAATGCTATTGAGAATATCGCGTTGCCCCTGACCTTCCAAGGCGTTGACCGGAAGACCCGGACCAAACGGGCGGAGAAGGTGGCCCAGCTGGTGGGACTTTGGAAATACCGGAATCACAAGCCCACACAGATGTCCGGTGGACAGCAGCAGCGTGTAGGCGTGGCGAGGGCACTGGTGGTGGAACCGGAGATTATTTTTGCCGATGAGCCTACCGGAAATCTGGATTCCAAAACCTCTGCGGAAGTCATGGAACTGATGCGGAAAGTGGTCCGGGAGAAAAACCAGACATTGGTGATGGTAACACATGATAATTACCTTGCAAGTTTTGCCGACAAAATCATACACATTAAGGACGGCAAAATCACGCAGATTGAAGAAGGAAAGGCTTCTCAGGCAGAAACGGTGGAAGAGTTAAAGGCTGAGGAACTGACCAATGCAGTGATAAATGAAAGGGAGAGAGAACAAAGTGATGAGAAGACAAACTAACCTGGGAAAAAGATTTGGCAAAATCCTCCTCATGGCAGCTTTGAGTGTGGGATGTATGGCAGGCACTGTAGTAAGCGAGCCTGCGGGAATTGTGGCGTATGCGGATAATTCAAGCAGTAATACGAACAGTGGTGGAACATCATCAGACCAGGCGAAAGACAAGCTGCAAAGTTATTGTAATAAGCTGAAAACGGAAAAGAAACCTGACAAATATGTCAGTGCAGCCTTGGATGCCATTTTAAGTAATGGGATAGCCGGTGCAGGTGGAATTAGCAGTGGCACTGACATGGATGCGTATGTGGAACGGGTAAAAGATCAAATGAACGCAGTCATGACCGGCGCCAGCGGTGAAACCACAGAAAGCTACCTGTTCCTGGCAGACAACTTTACCATCCCTACCGTAAAATACGGTGAGGTTGCAACCATTGCCCTGCCGGTGATTAACTATAGCAGTGCCCAGCTGACGGATGTGGTCATCAACCCCAATATGGAAAGCGTAGCCACCGATGATTTCCCCTTTGAAATCCAGAACAGCGGCTATACCCAGCTGATTAAGGCGATTCCGCCTTACAACCCCGATAAGGATATTCTGTCCCTTCGTCAGGATCTGGTGTATACCTTTACGGTACGTCAGGATGTACAGACCGGCTACTATCCGGTGAAATTTGATGTCCTTTACACCAGAAACAATGCAACAGTGAAAGGCTCCATTACTACTTATGTTAATGTGATCGGCAAACCGGAGTATGGAACTAAAGGGCAGAATAAGCCGGAGGACGAGGACGAGAAGGACAAATTCGTAGCACAGCCTCGTATCATCGTAACCGGTTTCGAGACGAACCCTGCGGATGTCTACGCCGGAGATACCTTTACGGTATACATTCATGTAAAGAACACCTCCACCAGTATGCCTGTGAAGAATGTGCTCTTTGACATGCAGGCGGCGGTAGAAGGAAGCGACAAGACCAATACCTACTCCGCATTTCTGCCTACCTCCGGTTCCAGTTCTGTCTATATGGATTCCATTCAGCCGGGGGAGCAGAAAGATATTGCCATTGAGATGACGGCAAAAGCGGATTTGGCACAGAAACCTTACGTTCTTCAGGTGAACATGAAATACGATTATGACAAAACTGCCAATGTGACGGATACTGCCAGTGTATCCATTCCCATCAAGCAGGAAAGCAAATTTGATACTTCCACTGCGGATGTGGCGCCTTCTGATACACCGGTAGGCTCCCAGTCCAATGTGATGTTCAGTATTTACAATACCGGTAAGACCACTCTTTACAACTTACAAGTAAAATTTAAAAACGATTATGTGGAGGGCGGCGAGGCTTTCATTGGTAATCTGGAGTCCGGCCAGACTGGAAACGTGGATACCATGGTGACTGCAACCGCAGTCAACGCAGGAACAATAACGGCCGTCATCTCCTATGAGGACGATGCAGGAAATGTAACCGAGACCGAAAAAGAAATTGCTCTTTCGATTTATGAGGAAAGCTTTGATGACAGTTCCATGGATGACGGGATGTGGGATGATTCCCAGATGGATGACACGGATACCGGACTTCCCATCGCAGCAAAGATCGGTATTCCCGTGGGCGTAATTGCAGCGGTTATCATAGTGCTGGTGGCAGTACTGAAAATCCGCAAAAGGAAGAAAGCAAAAAAACAGCAGGAAGAAGATTTAAGCTTCATTGATGAGGAGTAAAGAACATGCGTTTTTCAGATTTACTGCGAATGAGCAGTTCCAGTCTCTGGAAACGTAAGGTGCGAACCATTCTGACCGTGCTGGGCGTCGTCATAGGTGTGGCGTCCATCGTGGTCATGGTTTCCTTAGGTCTGGGATTGAATAAAGCCACCATGGATCAGATTGAGTCCTACGGTGGTCTGACCACCATCACGGTGTCAGAGGGAAGTGGCAGCAGCTACAGTTCCTCCACCGCGACCTTTTCCTCTGGCAGTTCTTCCGCGGAAGAAGCAAAGCGTCTGGATGATGCCCTGGTGGAGAGTCTGTCACAAATCGACCATGTAGAACTTGTAGCCCCGGTCTTATCCATGCAGTTGATAGCCAAAGATGGACAGTATGAAAATACCTGGATGACCGTGTATGGCATGACCCCGGAAGGACTGGAAAAGCAGGGATTTACAGTGGGAGAGGGACATCTGCCAATGGACTCTGAGGAACTGGAATTTTTCTATGGTAATCAGGTAACAATGGATTTCCAAAATTCCAAAACCGGAGAGGGTTTCTGGGGAAGTGATGAGAAACCGCCCATTGATTTGCTGAATGATACCATTTTTTATATTTTTGATTCGGACGCTTACTACCAGTCTAAGTACCCTTCAGAGGGGCAGGCAGTGAAACCGCCTAAGAAATATCTGATTCCGGCGGCGGGGATTATGGCTGGTGGATATGATGAGTATAATAATGGCTGTTATAATGTT
>USSP01000122.1 GCA_900557385.1 uncultured Lachnospiraceae bacterium | reverse complement strand
CGGCCTCCTGCGCAGGAAGCGATACACTCCATGGCTGTCGGATCTGTACGATCTTTTCCTGGAATGCTTTGTCACTGCAAAGCAGATAACCCATCCGAAGTCCAGGCATTGCGTACATTTTGGTAAAAGCCTTTAAAATTAATAGCCGGGGCGTTTTCTCGATTTCCGGTACAAGACTGTTGGAAGGAAATTCTACTGTAAAATCCAGAAAACATTCATCCAGCATAATCCAAATCTTTCGATAACGGCAGATTTCAAGAATTTCCATCAGCACATCCTTGGGAATCAGCTGACCGGTGGGATTATTGGGGTTTGCCAGAATAACCATATTAAGCCCCGGAGTTTCCCGTAACTGCTGTAAAAAAGAAGAACCAATCCGAAATTCCTCTGTTTCCGGTAAAGCGCCATATACAATGTCGCAGTCCACACTTTGCAAAGCCTGTTCGTACTCAAAAAAGCCCGGAGCCGCGACCAGTGTCTTTTGCGGTCGCAGTACCTGCAGGGTATTGTAGATCAATTCCGCAGCCCCGTTGCCACAGAAAATCCACTCTTCTTTTACGTGCAGCTTATGCCCTATGGAAGCCTTAAGACGATGACAGGAAGGATCCGGGTAATGAATGCTGTCGTAAACGCCCTGTATGGCTGCCTGTTTTACCTTTTCCGGCATGCCGAAGCAATTAATGTTTGCAGAAAAATCCAGAAAGGTTGTGATATTTTTGTCATTCAAATAAGGGTAAGGATTCCCGCCATGTTCATGCATAATAAGATCCATCCTTTCAAAAGAAGCCCTATCACAGCCCCGGAAATGACCATGACATATAAAATTCGATTGGCACGGTCGATATCGGCAGGCTCAATTTCTCGCCGGGCATCACCAATGGTCTCTTTTTTATGTAACTTGCCGAAATACCAGGCATTTCCTGCTAATTGTACGCCTAAGGCTCCTGCCATGGCGCTTTCTGTCTGGGCAGAATTCGGACTGGCATGTTTAAAGCGGTCTCTTCTGAAGATACGCCAGGCATTTGATAAAGAATAACCACATAAGCCTGCAGAAACCATCAGTAAAAAAGCAGAGATACGGGAAGGAATAAAGTTTACGATATCGTCTGTTTTGGCAGCGGCACGACCAAAATACAGATAGGTTTCATTTTGATATCCGACCATGGAATCCATCGTGTTGATGCTTTTATAAAAAAATGCCAGAGGAGCTCCACCTAAAATCATATAAAAAAGCGGTGCGATACATCCATCGGAGCTGTTTTCCGCAACAGTCTCCACTGCCGCCCGGATCACACCCTGTTCATCCAGAACTGCAGTATCTCTGCCTACAATTCGTCCCACCGCCCTTTGACCAGCTTTTAACCCTTCTTCTGTCAAAGCACGTTTCACATTGGTGCTTTCTTTTTTCAGACATTTGGTTGCCAGTAAAAACCAACAAAAAACACCTTCCAAAAGGACGCCGCTTACGGGATGGATGATATATGCCAACCATAAAAGACCGCTGGGAAGTAAAGTGCTGACAGAAGCGACGATCAGCACCAGCCAGATTCCTGCTGTCTTTTCTGCCTGGTTTCTTTGTTCCTTATGAGAGTCTGTTTGGGGAAATCGTTTTTTAATTCCGTTTCGCAGTTTTTTCTCGGTCAGGGAAATCAATTTTCCAATGAGACAGATCGGATGCCAGCTGACTGCCGGATCACCGAAGCCAAAATCCAGGATAATCCCCAGAATCACTGCGATGGAAGACAGTGCCCACCATGGTATTATTCTATTCATCAGCCTTTTATCCTCACTCCGATTCCGCTACACACACGATAGACCTGACCGGCTTCTTTTGCCAATTCACAGCCTATACGGCCTGTGCTTTCCCGCCATTTACGTTCCATGGGATCCATGGGGACGATGCCACAGCCAATCTCCCGGATTTCCCATATGATATCCGGATTTTTCCGGGCAACAAACAGAAGGGTTTGTAAAATCTCTTCCTTCGACTCTCCGATTTCCAGGCGATTACGGATAAAGGATTCCAGATGATCCACCGTGGACGGCTCCGGATCTCTTGCGGGATCCCAAATATTGCCATCCACAATATTTTTATTGTTGGTTCCCAACAGATTCTGACGGATATATGTTGTTTTTCCCTGAAATGCACCGCCTGTTACCAAAATCATCATCCAACAAGACCCTCCGTGATCCATACAGCCACCGCCATGAAAAGCTCAGCCATGCATAAAAACCATCCTGCCAAATCGCCCGTAATGCCACCGAATTTATCCTGGGACATCCAACGATAGTACAGCCAGACAAGCAGTGCGGTCAGTACCTGGACACTACCGGTGATGGGAGCGGCGATAACCATACCTACGATTACCAGAACTGCCTCCAGCAGTAGAATGAAGGCTACCCGTTTTTTCTCTGCCTGTGCGGCAAAGGTAGCTGCCAGACCACTTGATTTGGCACAGGGAAACCAGGCAACCGACAAACCGCTGAGTATCCTGGAGAGGATAAACCCCAGGCCAATCATTTGTATTCCCTTCATGGTTAAATCGGAATAAATTCCTACAGCTGCCACAAAATAAACCCCGCAAAAAATAATGGCAAAGGCACCGGTATGGGGGTCTTTCAGAATTTCCAGACGTTTCTCCCGGGATGCATAGGCACTTAAAGCATCCACCGTATCCAGAAAACCATCCAGATGGATGCCTCCGGTAATCAGTACGGGAATGATTGCCGCTATACAGGCAAATAACAGATTTCCAAAGGAAACGCTTGTCTGTAACAGTTTCCATAGATAGAGAATAGCACCGGTTACCACTCCCACCAGTGGGAAAAAGCACAGAGCATACCGCATATTTTCTTTTTTCCATTCCACTCTCGGCATGGGAATTTTACTATACATAGCAAAAGCAATGATCATGCTTTCCAGTAGATTTTTCATAAGCTTCCTTCCAAATTATCGGTTTGATTTCAAAGGTATGGGAATGCCGTATACCACCTCATAGGCTTCGTCTGCCATCCGGGCAAGCCCGGCATTGATAATCCCCATCACTCGGATATATTCCATGGTACTGGTATCATAACCGATTCCGTCACTTGCTACTTCATTGCTTACAATGACCAGATGTTTGCACTGCCCGGCGAGATGGCAGATTCCCTCCAGAATATACGCCGATATCTGGTTCGGGTCATGATCTTTTCCATATCCATTGGGAGAATACATCTCATTTGCAACCAGGTTGGAAATACATTCCAGAAGTGCTACACCGGGAACCGGCAAAACACATTGCCCCAGATTGACCGGTTGTTCTATGGTTTCAAAATGTTTATCCCGGCGCATACGGCGATGGCGTAAGATCCGTTGCCGGGTCTCTTCGTCGAAACATTGCATGGTGGCAATATAAAAACGTCGGTGCTCGCCCAAATTCCTTACGGCTTCTTCAGCAAAGGATGATTTTCCGCTGCCACTGCCTCCTGTAACCAATATAATCATCGTATTTTCATCCTTTCTGGTCTGGGGCTTTTTCATAAGAGACATAGGGACGGATATGATGCTGCCCGAAGGTACCCATTTCCTGAAAAACAGAAACCGCCATATCCAGCAACGGAAAAAGCGCCACGGCACCGGAACCTTCTCCCAGGCACATCCTTCCATCCAAAATGGGGTCTAATGCTAAGGCTTTTGTCAAAAGTGCATCGGCTCCTTCTGCTGAACGATGGGATGCCAATAAATATCCCGCAATCAAAGGATTGCATCGTACCGCGGTCAGGGCAGCTATTTTGGCTATAAATCCGTCAAGTACCACAGGAATGCCATAATAGGATCCGCCTATGCATACCCCTGCCATTCCCGCAATATCCAGTCCGCCTACCTTTGCCAGAACATCAACAGGATCCGCTGCATTGGGATGATGCAAAGCGATTGCTTTCCGTATGGCTTCCTTTTTGCGGGAAAGTCCTTCATCCGAAAGACCGGCTCCCCGACCTGTCACTTCCTCCACCGGAAGGTTCAAAAAAATACTGGTCATGGCACTGCTGGTGGTTGTATTACCGATTCCCATCTCACCGATGGCAAGAATCCGGTAGCCCCGTTCTTTCATCTCCTGCACCAGTGTAATCCCGGTTTCTATTCCACGGATGGCCTCTTCCCTGGTCATGGCAGGCTCTTTGGTCATATTGCGGGTTCCGTAACACACTTTGCGCTTTTCTACCCGTGGGGTATCCTTTATCATTCCAATGTCAATGGGGCGTATGGTGACGCCGGCTCGCTTACACATGATGGCAGCGCAGGACTGTTCATCCAGAAAGTTTTCCGCCACCACGCCGGTGACCTCCTGTCCGGTCTGGCTGACGCCTTCTTCCACAACGCCATTATCCGCACAAAAGATCAGTAATCCTTTTTTATCAATCGAAAAATCTAATGTCCTGTAAATTCCGGCCATCTGGCAGACCAGATCTTCCAGTTTCCCTAGACTGTGCAATGGCTTTGCTATGTTATTCCAGGCTTCCTGGGCTTGTCTGCTTTTCCCTGCATCAACAGGCGGAATTTCCTGTAGTATTTGTTGTAACATTTTTAACCTCATTTTGTTTCTTTTTGCCGGCAGATACATTTCTCTACAAACCATTCGGCAAAGGAAGGCTTGGAAGGATAATAAAGATGCGGAAAGCCTGCCACGGAATGATCCGTTACATGTAAAGCCTGCCAGCTTCTTTCCTCTCCCGGCTTGTGTGCATCCATGGAAGAACCATTGTCCGGGCTGTCATAATAATGAAATTCATGGGCTTTCATGCCTGTAAGCATGGCACACTCCGGACGATCACTTTCCAGGGTGATATAGCCGAAATGTCCAAGTTTTCCCTTGTTCTGGCACTCTCCGGCGAAAACACCGACCATGGGAAAGCGGCCGGTTCCATCTTTTTCTCTCAGATATTCATGCAGATAGAGATATCCTCCGCATTCTGCCAGATACGGCATTCCGGAATCAATGGCTTTTTTTACGGCGTGACACATTTCTTTATTGGAGGATAATGGTTCCAAATATAGTTCCGGGTAACCACCACCTAATAACAGACCGTCACAGTTTTCAGGGAGCTGTCTGTCATGCAACGGAGAAAAAAAGACAAGCTCTGCACCTTTTTCCCTTAATAGATCCAGATTATCTTCATAGTAGAAGCGGAAGGCTTCATCTCTTGCCACGGCAATCCGGGATTTGGCTGCAGAAATGACAGGTACCTCTTCTGTATGGTGGGGAGAATCCTTTTGCAGACCGGACAATGTTTCTAACACTTCTGCGTTCTGCCCCATGGCAAGTAATCCATCCAGATCCACGCAACGTTCCAGCTGATCCGCGATCTGCCCGATTTTGTCCTGCAACCCGTTAATTTCCTCCGGAAGCAATAACCCTAGATGACGGCTTTCGATCCGACAATCCTTCATTACCGGTAAATAACCATAGACACGTACGCCCAGTTCTTTTTCGATCAGCGGAGAAAGTTTGTCAAATACCCGTTGGGTGGTCTGGTTTAAAAGGATTCCCTGAATGTTGTTGTCTTTCCGGTAAGTGAGAAAACCTTTCAGTAAAGCAAGGATAGAGAGACTCATCCCTCTGGCATTGACAATGAGTAAAACCGGAGTTCCGGTTGCTTTTGCCAAATCATAGGAGGAGGCCTTTGCCGAGGTAATGCCCAGCCCGTCATAAAACCCCATAACGCCCTCCAGAAGGGCAAAATCTCCCTGACGGCATGCATGCTCCATCAGTCCGCGTGTCTGCTCTTG
>USSP01000121.1 GCA_900557385.1 uncultured Lachnospiraceae bacterium | reverse complement strand
TCTCGGATTTTCCTTCGGCTGACAGTAATGTGCGGCCGCCTCCATCGGGATTCCGCACCGTTCACAGCAAATTTTTTCCAGAATACGGACAAGCTCGGGACAGCGTTCATGCGCGATTACCGTATCCGGCACTTCCAACACCAGCTTCCCCTCATCCGGGAAGGAAATATTGGCTGATTTGAACAGACTGTATTCCACCGGGCTGCATTCCTTTAATTCCAGTAAAATGCTCTCCTGATAGGTTTCCAGCAGGCTCTTCAGGTTGTACTGGGCGGACAGCTGAAATTTTTCCTGAATTTTGATCGTGATATTGCAGTTCGGAAACAGCTGCCTTGCAATCTCTTCCTCTACCCGGAAAATAACTGTTTTGGGGATCAGGCGTCCGCAGCTGATATACACCCTGATCAGATCCTTTTGCCGCGTGGTCGTCACCCGCTCTACCTTTACTTTTTCAAACAATGCCCGTACTTCCTGTTCCAGAACAAGCTCCGGAAATACTTCCATGAAACCTTTGGTCATTTTACTCTCCATTTTCGTAAATACTTTTACACCAAAAACGATTACTGTTCGTTCCAGTGCTCCAGTTCATACCGCAGAGTCGGAATAAATTCTGCCTCCGGAATCTTGCGGATGATCTGCCCTTTTTTGATCAGCAGACCTTCCCCGATGCCGCCTGCAATACCCAGGTCCGCTTCCTTTGCTTCGCCGGGTCCGTTTACGACACAGCCCATGACTGCGACCTTGATATCCAGGTTCGGGAACTGCGCTGCAAGCGCTTCTACCTGATTCGCGAGGCTGATCTGGTCGATCTTCGTGCGTCCGCAGGTCGGACAGCTGACAACCTCAATACCGCCTTTGCGCAGTCCCAGCGTCCGCAAAATCAGCTTCGCAGATTTGATCTCTTCTACAACATCCCCTGTCAGGGATACACGGATCGTATCGCCGATTCCCTGATTTAAAATCAGTCCAAGTCCGATTGCTGATTTAATGTTTCCACTGGTAAGTGTTCCGGCCTCCGTAATTCCCACATGTAAGGGATATGGCGTTTTGTCTGCCAACAGTTCATGGGCTTTGACACACATGAGTACATCAGAAGATTTGATGCTGATGACCAGATTCCGGTAGTCCATGTCTTCAATCATATGCACTTTATCCAGAGCACTTTCTACAATTCCCTCTGCCGTCACGCCATGATATTTTTCCACCAGATCCTTTTCCAGAGAACCGGAATTGACACCTACACGAATGGGAATATTCCGTTCCTTTGCCGTTTCCACCACAGCCTGCAGTCGTTCCTTCGAACCGATATTGCCGGGATTGATGCGGATTTTATCCGCACCGTTCTCCATGGCAGCGATTGCCATGCGATAATCAAAATGAATATCCGCCACCAGAGGAATGGAAATCTGCTTTTTGATTTCTTTGATAGCCGTCGCTGCCTCCAAAGTAGGCACGGTACAACGAATGATTTCACAGCCTGCCTTTTCCAGACGGTGAATCTGTTCCACGGTGGCTTTTACATCCTCTGTTTTGGTATTGGTCATAGACTGAATCAAAATCGGATTGTTTCCTCCGATCTTGCGATCTCCAATCTGTACTTCCTTTGTCTGCTCCCGCAATGTCATATCAAAAACCAGCCTTTCTAACGGCGAATTCTGCCTTTTTCTTACTACAACTAGAAATAATTCTAGCATTGCCCCCCATGGGTGTCAAGGCAGCCGCCTCCCGTATTTTTCAACCATATTTTTCAGCTGTATGGTTCAGCTTTTGCAGTTCCCGCAAAACAGCTTCCATATCCTTATAACGCTTTTCCGGTCTTTCCCGGGTACAATGTTTTATAAACCGGCTCCATTTTTTCTGTTCATTTTCTGTCCGTCTTTCTTCCGGGATTTGCTTAAAAAGTAACTCTGCTATTCTCCCAAATGCATAAATATCACTTCGTTGATCTGTTTTCCTCCTAAGATCAAACTGTTCCGGTGCCGAGAAACGGGAATTGCCAATCCCATCTCCCGCTTTCCCCAGTAAAATCACTCCGTCAAAATCCAGAAGACACACTTGACCGGTCTGGTCAATTAAAATATGCTCCGGCTTTAAATCACGATAGAGAACAGGAGGTTCCTGCTGGTGAAGATACTGTAGGATTTCTCCCAGCTGTCGCAGCAGCGAATAGATCTGCGAAAAGTCAAAAATCCGGTTTTCTTCCAGTCTTTTCTTTAAAGAATCTCCTTCTATGTAAGGCAGAACCAGATGATAATTTTTCCCTGCCCGGTAATGTTCCAATACCTTGGGAATCCCCGGATGCTGCAGTTCCTGCAGACAGTTTAATTCCGTTAACGTATGACGCAGGTAGGCGGAGGAACAGTCTGTACTTTTTATGACCACGCGCTGCATCCGGGTGACATACGCTTTCTCCCCTGCTATCCTTTCTTCACTGACCCGCTCTCCGTATTCCCGCGGGGCTTCTGACAGAATCCGATCCGCTAAAAATACATGCCGTCCTTCTTTGTCCTTCTCTCCGATTTCTTCCCGGAGTATGTAGTTCCATTTTTCCATGATCCTGTCATACCTCTTTCTTATCTGGGAATGTAAAGGGAAACAGAATGTTTCCAAACGTGTTAAAAGAATTTAAGACAGAAAAACGCCTCCCAGTTGTAGTGGGAAGCGTTCTCTTTTGTATATAGAGATAGTATACACATTTCTCAAAAGCTGTCAATCCGACTCTTTTCTCTTTTTGCCTCTTTTTGCTGTTCCAGATTACACAGTAAACTGAATCATAATATCATTCAGCTGTACAATCACCTGATTCAATTCCTGTACTGCGGTATGTATACTGTCCATCTCCTGATTCTGCGCATCAATCTTGGTCAGAATATCCTGGCTGGATGCAGACAATTCTTCTGTCTCCGATGAGACATTGGAGAACTGATCCACTATCTTTGATTTATTACTATCCAACGTTTCCACCGCACTACCCAGAGCCTGGATGCCTTCTCCTACTTTTCCGATTTCTTCATTGATCTGACAGAATACATCCTGTGTAGTGTCCATTGCTTCCATACATTTCTCTGTTTCATCCTTCATGGAAAACATCTGACCGCTGACCGCACCGATTTCATCCTGAATTTCTGTGATAATCTCTGTAATATTGGCAGTTGCATCACTTGTAGCATGTGCCAGCTTTCCAATTTCCTCAGCGACGACTGCAAAGCCTCGTCCTGCTTCCCCTGCTCTTGCCGCCTCAATACTTGCATTCAGGGATAGTAAGGAGGTCTGTTCTGCAATATTATTAATGGTCTGGGAAATATCATCAATGGTTTTGGAGCGCTCTTCCAGCTTAGTAACTGTCCGATATGCTTCATCCTGCAGATTTCTCGTCTTGCCAAACTGGTCAGCCAGCACTTCCATGGACTTCATTCCTGTCACGCTGTGGCTCATGGTATTTGCAGCATTCGTATTCATGCTTTCCGCATTCTGTACGATTCGATCAATCTCATCCGCAAAACCATTTAAAGAAGTATTGGCAGCCTGAATGTGTTCTGCCTCATCCGAGACGGCACAGAGAATTTCATCAATGGTATTTTTTACTACACTATTATCAGCAATAAGGTGAGATACCGATTCATTGACGCTGTTATACTGTTCAAACAGCCGGGTGGCAGAATGATCCATCTGCTGGATAATATCACTGAGTATTTTCTGTAATTTCAGAACCGCATGGTTCATCTTACCCAATTCATCTTTATGTCTGCTCTCTTTCAGATTGATATCCTTAAGATTTAAGTTCTGTAAATGCTCAATCTGTTTCTGCATTTCAGAAATCGGTTTGGAAATCGTCCCGGTATAAATTACCACAATGACTGCAGCAACGACTGCGGAAGCCAAAGTGATTAGAAGTAAAATCCGTACCAAACTGTCAATCACTTGGTTATAAGAAGATACCGGGGTAACCAACACCTCTTTCCAACCGTTTGCTTCAACCAGTCCTACTTTGACATATTTGTTCTCTCCGTCATAGTCTTTGATGACCGCCCCCGTGTTCATCGCTTTTTCATAAGCCCCATCCAGAATATCTGCGGTGGAATATTGTGCATCCTCACTTGCCATATATTCGCTGTTGGGATGCATAAGGACAATGCCCTCACCATTGACTAAAAAGCCGTAGCTTCCATCGGAAGAATCTACCATTTGATTCATCATCTCAAACAAGGTACTGAGCATCAAATCCATGTTGACCACGCCTTCCAGACCGGATGCCGTCTTAAAGGATTTGGATACGCTGATAATCATATTTCCAGTTACAGCATCAACATAAGGGTCTCCGAAATATTTCTCTCCCCCTGCTGCTTTGGCATCGGTATACCAGGGTCTGCCGGTGCAATCCCAGCCTGCATCAGGATACCATCCCGTTCCATCAATAAACTCCTTGTTTTCAAAGCCCACATTAATGTCGGAAGCATTAGGATTGTTTTTCGTAAACTGCTCCATTACCGCCCTTACTAAAGCATCGTCAATCGTCTTCTGTGCTTCCAAATAAGTACAGGCAGCATCCACATCATGGGTGCTTTCCTGCAGCCAGCTTTCAACCATTGCTGCATAATACTCCACCTGTGTCCCGTGAAGATCATCATTGGATTGTGTCAGTCTATTCTTGGTGGTAATTCCTGTTACCAACATGGACACCAAGAGACATCCCACACAAATCAAAGAAAAAAACACGGTTAGTCTTACTCTGATACTTTGCATCTCCTTAAAGCATTCCTTTCTGTTCAACTTGCCTTGATTTACAAAAAAAATCTATTTTTTAATTTTTTGTTCAGCAGATTTTACCATAAAATTAAATTTTAATGTTTAAATTCTAGCATATTTCACATAAATTGTACATGCGAGTTTTTGTTGCGGATTATAAATATATTGCTAAAAAGAGAAATCATCCAATTTTCGAATGAATGTGTTATCTATTTTTCTTAACCGGTCACCAGCCGCATAATATCGTTATACATCACTACAACCATCAGCACCAGTAATGCTGCCATGCCGATAAAATGTACAAGTCCTTCTTTCTCCGGCGGAACCGGCTTACCACGAACCACTTCGATCAGCATAAAAAACAACCGCCCTCCATCCAGTGCCGGCAGAGGTAACAAATTCAATATCCCTAAGTTGACGGACAGAAGAACCACAAGATTCATCATATTAAGCAGAACGGTTACAAATCCACTGGGTGCAGTAGCTTCATAGGTTTCTCCCACCGTCTGTGCGATTGCGATAGGTCCACCCAGATCCTTGATGGAAGCCTGACCGGTGACCAGCATCCCAAGACTTTTAAATGTCAGGTCTACCCAATACTTCACCTCATAGGCACTATATTGGAACAGTCGCAAGCCCTTCACAGCCTGCACTCCCTGGGTGCTTACAATTCCGATGTAATAGCGGGCATCCGCCTCATCATAGATCGGGGTTACTGTAACCGTATTCCGGGTTCCATCCCGGTCATACTCCACCGTCAGTTCCTTGCCTCCATTGAGTCCTACATACATACTGAACTCAGAGAAAAGGTGGATTTTCTTTCCATCCACGCGGGTAATCACATCCCCCGCCTGCAAACCTGCCTGCTGCGCAGCACCGCCGTCCGTGACACTTCCCACCGTGGGCAGGGTCACCCCGCAGGCTGCCACAATAATCAGTGAAAACACATACGCAAGAATAAAGTTAAAAACCGGTCCTGCTACCACGGTTGCAATTCTCGCCCAGACATTCGCCGCTGGAAAAGAACCCTCCCGTGGACTCTCTCCCTCCTTTAAGTCCATGCCATCCTCACCATCAAAGA
>USSP01000120.1 GCA_900557385.1 uncultured Lachnospiraceae bacterium | reverse complement strand
CGGATATTATTGTTTTTCAGGCGCAGACGCAGATATTTACCATGATTGTTGCGGATATAAATGTCCGCATATTTCCCCTGATATTTGTGGAGCCGGATCTGAAGAAAACGTCTGCCGGATGCTGTCCGGTGGCGGCTCACGCGAAAGGTCGGTGCCATCAGGCGGGCAGTTGCCTTACGGATGACGGTGGTATTGCCGTAGATGGTCTGTCCGTTTTTCAGGACATATGGTACTGCCTTATAGCGGTATTTTGTGCCCGCTGACACTTTTCTGTCAAGGTAAGTGGTTGTGCGGGCTGTGATCATTGCAATCCGTTTGTAGCCGGTTTTATTGGTGCTGCGGTACAACAGGAAGCCATCGCGGTCAGTGGAACTCTTCCAGGTGATCCGGACGCTTCCGGAACGATCTGCAGACGCTTTGATCGTCATCTGTTTTGGGGCATTAAGTGCATTGTCGTCATCCGTGGCAAATGGAGCTTGCGGCGTGGCAGATAATGTATGAACCGGTGTTTCGGTCGGTGTCGTTGTCAGTATCGGCAGCCACGTCGGAGTGGCTGTTGTCTCTGCCGGAACCTTTGTTATATATGGTGTATATGTCGGTGTCTCTGCCGGAACCTTTGTTATATATGGTGTATATGTCGGTGTCTCTGTTGGTGCCGGTGTCAGGATAGGATCCGGAATCGGTACCGGTGTTTTGGCTGGCTTTGCTGTTTTGACCGGCAGTGTCGGTGATGGTGTGATCCGTGGTCCCGTCGCAGGCTGTCCGGTAGGTCTTACAGATGGAGTCAGGGACGGAATAGCGGTCGGAGTTACCGTTGAGGTGACTGTCGGAGTCACCGTAGTGGGAGCAGAGGACAGAGATGGAGCTGAAGTCGGAGTGTCAGACGAAACTGTGACCGGAGTGACAGTAGGAACCACTGTAGTCGGAGCAGGGGTCAGGGACGGAACGGAGGTAATTACCGGAGGATAAGAGGAAACAGGGCTCGTTGAGTAATCAATAACAGGTCCGACCTGATCCAGCATTTTCCAGTTAAGCAACGGATCATAGTCTTCTGTCTGACCGACGTAGCTATTTAAACAGCGCAGAAGATCCGGATAAGAATTGACTGCGGAGGAGCCAATGTTTGTGGTGGTTTCCTGACCGAGCAACTGGCTTTGGGTGATTTTATAACAGTTTGTCTTATTAAGTTGACCAAAAGCCTCTCCATCGAGATCCAAATTGTCCTGCGTCCAATAGGTATACTGTGCGTTTATGTCTGTATATAAATCATATCCGCCAACAAGAGAACCGCGAATGGAAGCTGATGTTGAAACAGATGCAGGAGTGGTGAGTTCAGATGCAGTATAACTATTGCAAGTGTTTAAGTATGTAAAAAGAGGATATTGTTCATTTGTATGCGATAAGTTACCAATAAATCCACCCGTATATGTATTGCTGTCTGTAGTTATCGTGGACGTAGACAGATTGGCGCTGTTCGTGGTATAGCAGTAGGAAGTATATGCAGTGGATTTGATGTTGTTCAAAACGGGAATGACAGTACCGACAAATCCTCCGGCAGCTTTTTGGTCAGAATAAAACTTTGTAAAATACTGATAAACAGGATTTTGTTGTATTTCCGGGGTTGAATCGATCGATACAGGAGCAGAATTAATACTATTGCGAACATTGAAATTATATGCATTTCCAATGAATCCCCCGGCATATAAAGCTGCAGTAACAGAACCAATGTTTTGGGTTTTTTTGATATTGAAGGTAAAGATACAACTTGAATATTCAGGGGTAGTCAGGAAGTTGCACAATCCTACGATTCCACCGGCACATATACCGGATATATTTCCGGTGTTAATACAGTTTACTAAGCTGAAGCCTATCTCTATTTTCCCTAATGTCGGAATGTCTGTACTGCCGATAATTCCACCGGCGATACCGGCGGAGCGGATCGTTGTCCTGTTCGTGCAATCATCTGCGGAGGCGAAACGGACTGTGCCACAGATACCACCAATCTGAGCTGTACTGTGGGCATCTGTAACCGTGCCCTGTGAAGAGCAATTCTTAAAATGATAATAAAAATTGCTTTTGGGTAGATATCCGGTGATCATGCCGAAAGAAACGCGCGGGAAAGAAGATGCTGTTGTTTCTGGTGTACTATCAATATATGCACTGCCGGAAGCATAAACAGAAAGAAAAATTGTCTGACAATAGGTAACTCCCGTTAGCATACCGGAGTTTGGTACATTTTTACAGGCAAAATGAGCGTTAAGCACGGAGCAGGATGTAATCGAATGTGAAGGAGCATAGGTAAATACCGTTTCACTATCATTCTTCGGGGATTGTGCAGCGAGCACACCGATGGAATCATAGTTTCCGGCAGAAAGACCGGTATCTGAAACTGACAGAAATGCCCCATCGATCACAAGATTTGAGATGGAACTACCGACAGCGGCGAAAAGACCGGCACCATCGGCAGCAGGAGAATTTGTGCTTGATGTACCGGCGGCTGCATCACAGATATTCCAGAGTCCGGTGATGCGATGCCCCTGTCCGTCAAAGGGCTGCAGAAACGGATGCTCGGCAGAACCGATCGGATTCCAGCCCTCTCCCTCAAAGGTAAAATCTGTTTTCTGATCGCCTGTTGCGCCCTTGTAGAAGCAGCGATTCGTTTCATCGTAGCGGGCAAGACATTCTCCGGAGGAATGTCTGTAAATAAAAGTAGTTTCCGTATAGGAATCATATTTGAAATCATAGTCAGACAGCGCAATATCATTGGCAAGCTCAATGGTTTCCTTGTTGAAGCTTCGTCCCTCCTCCAGATACTTGTCCAGATACACCAGATCGTCGCGGGTATATAAGAAAATAAACGAAAAGCCTTTCTTTTGGGCGTCTGTCATGTTGTAATACTCGGTCATCGAGCAAGAGGTTGCTGCCAGTGCAGATGGCGCAGGCAGATAGATAAGAAAACTGCCAAGCATCAGGCAGATACTCAAGATCACAGATATGTATTTATAATAGGTTTTCTTCATGAAACAAGTCCCCCCCGTTGGTGCAGATACGCTAATATTTCGGTGTAAATTCGTGCAACTGATGCAAGGAGTCGTGCGTGGCATCAGTCGGAGGCAAAATATATTTGCCCCAATATCATGTATATTATGCACGATTTATGTCGGATTTGCAACAAAATAGGGGTGATGGAGGCGTGGAGAAATAATAATAATATATAAATAGGAAGAAATGGGCGGAACATATCAGTGGAAAAAAGGAAGGGGGTTGCGAAGATGGTGTTTATGTGAAAAAGGTTGAATAGAGTGAAAAAATCACATTCAAATACTAAAAAAGCGCTAAAAGATGCATAAATATGTTGACAAAAGTGAAAAAATACACATAATATAATTATATTACAGGAAGGAGAGCGTGTTTATGCTGATTCGATTCAATGTAAAAAACTTTTTGTCTTTTTCTGCAAATGCAGAGGGAAGATCCGAGGAATTTTCCATGATTGCGGGGAAAGTACGCAGTAAGAAAGAACATGTTTATGATAATGGAAAGATTAAACTGTTGAAGCTGGCAGCAGTATATGGTGCGAATGCTTCCGGAAAATCTAATTTGGTAAAGGCATTAGACTTTATGAAGCAAACTGTTATCAAGGGGCTTCCGGATGGATATAGCAATAAATACTGCAAATCCAATGAGTCCAACAGAGATATTCCAAGCTATTTTGAAATTGAATTGAAGTTAGGCGAGAAGTATTATGCGTACGGATTTGAAGTGCTTTTAAATCAGGGAGAGTTTCAATCAGAATGGCTGGTTGAATTAACCTCGGACAACAAGGAAAAAACGATTTTTACCAGAGATATTAAACAGAGCGTATATGAATTAGGAAATGATCTTAGTACGAAAGAACTCGGACAGAAGATGAACAACTATGCGGAGGATATTCAGGATGATGGTTCTACTTTATTTCTGACGGTTATGAATCATAATAAGAAAAATCTGTATCTGAATTATAAAGGTGCATCCATATTGCAGGATGTATATTTGTGGCTGAAAAAAGGACTTGATATTAATTATCCGGACAGACCAATTTCAAATTATTCATACATGGCAAGCATGGAAAACGTCGATGAGATCTGCGATATGATCGCTGCCTTTGGCACGGGAATCACGGATTACAAATTGGTGGAAGTACCGGTGGAAAATGTGTTGGCACATATACCTAATGAAGCTCAAACGCAGATGCTGAAGAGAATGGAACGGTATTATTCAGCAGTTCAAAATATGATAGATCATAAAATATCAGAAGATAATAATGTCCCGGAAAATACCGGAATTATCATGCGAAGCAACCGGGACTTCTTTATTTTGCAAATAAAAGGTCAGAAACTTGTGTGCCAAACGATACAGTTTGAACACAATAAAAATGATATACTTTTCGAATTATCCGAAGAATCTGACGGAACAGTAAGAATTTTGGATCTGCTGGAAATATTATTATCCGATGAAGGAAAGACGTATGTTGTTGATGAACTGGATCGTTGTCTGCATCCGAGTTTGACTTACAAATTTATTGAGACATATTTGAAATTGGCAGCGAAAAAGAATCTGCAATTGATCGTGACCACACATGAGTCCAGATTGTTGGACTTTGATCTGCTTCGACGGGATGAGATATGGTTTATTGATAAGCGGAACACAGGTGAGAGTGATATATATTCTTTGGAGGAATATAATACAAGATTCGACCAGAAAATTGATAAAGCTTATCTGGAAGGACGTTATGGAGGAGTACCGGTATTTAACACGATATTTCCAGTTAAGGAGGTATAGTGGATGAGAGAAAAGAGAAAATTTGCAGAAAGAACAAGGGTATTAAAATCGAGTGAAACCCGCAGAAAAGTGTTTCTGGTCTATGAAGGAGTCAGCACTGAGGAGATATATTTTGATGCATTGGATAAAAAAAGAGAGAAGATTGGAATTGATCCGCTGATCGATCTGGTGCCGCTTATAAGAAGTTATAGTGAGGATGGATGGAGTAATCCGAGGAAAATTCTGGATCGTGTCCTTGAAAATTTAGAAGAAGAGAGAACGGGAAAATTGATATATGAGTCCCTTCTTAATCGCATTATGGACTACTTATATGATCAGCAAATACTTACTACCAGCAAGGTGTACGCGAAAGCAATCTGGAAAATTTTGGAGACTGGATGCATTGAAAAGCTTCACAAAGCATTGTCTGATACGGTGGAAGATATTCAAGAGGACTGCTCGGAACTGATCAGTTATCTTAATGAGAAGTCAGACGTTGTCAATATTGTAAGTGATATTTCGGATATTATTAAATCAAGTAATATTACATATGATGAAAATTTTGACCGGATTTGTCTGATTGTGGATCGGGATAAGGAAAGCTTTGTTGCCAGAACGGAGAATAATCAGTTTGAATATGTATGTCAGGTGTGTCAGAAAAAGGGATTTGGATTTTATGTATCCAATCCATGTTTTGAATTTTGGCTGTTATTGCATTTTGATGAAGTGTTTTTACTGGATCAGGCAAAATTGCTGGAGAATCCGGCAGTGACAGCGAAAAGAAGATATACAGAACATGAACTGCGCAAGTTATTGCTGGGTTATCGGAAAAGCAAATACAATACAGAGGTGTTGATGGAGCACATTGACAGAGCCATTATTAATGAGAAGAAATTCTGTGAGAATATAGAATGTCTGGATAATGAGCTTGGTTCTAATATTGGTACATTAATTGAAGAATTGAAAAAATAAAGGAAAGCCCAGCTAATTAGTCAATATATGAACTGATCAGCTGGGCTTTTGTCCTACTTACTCCCGGATCCGTAC
>USSP01000119.1 GCA_900557385.1 uncultured Lachnospiraceae bacterium | reverse complement strand
TCTCCGGTACGCACATGAAGATGATAGGTATTGGAAAGTTCGATCTGCGTACCGATTTTTTCCAGATCATCTGCTGCAACGGCACCCTTAATTGCCGCTACAGTTCCTACATTCATAAATACCGGTGTCTGTACCGTGCCATGTACCGTCACCAGTTCTCCGCGTTTCGCATGTCCTTCTGTTTTTAAAACTCTATACATATTTTATAGTCCTTCTATGAATTCTTCTAATGTAATACCCTTCTCCGTAATCTCCGTGGCAGCCTCTTTTCCCACATACCGGAAATGCCATGGCTCATACTCGATACTGGTAATATATTCTTTTCCAAGTGGATAACGCAGGATAAAGCCGTATTCGCAGCTATGGGCAGCCAGCCATTTTCCTGCCTCTGTATCACCAAAGCCTTCATTTAAAGAGTAATAGGTATCACATACAATATCTAACGCCAGCCCGATCTGGTGTTCACTTGCACCGGGTACTGTTACTGCCTGGGATGCTGTCTTATAGGCTTCCATATAGGACATGCCTTTCGACATATAAGCGTCAATTTTACGGTTAAACAGTATCTCCTGACGACTCAGATCCCGGTAAGGCGAACAAATAACAAGATTCACTCCGTCTGCCTTCGCTGCTTGCAGCATCGCCAAAAGTTCCGGAATAATCCGTTCGTCACATTGCATATTTCCTGTAATTTTTCCTAATGTAAAGGTATATCCATCCGGAATGGGATGCTGTTTGTTGACTAAGAGAAGTTTCCAGTCGTTTTTATCAAAAACCGGCTCTTCCGCAGATTCGGCAGAAGCTGTCATCGCCGTATAGGAGCTGCCCTCCGCAAGGATATCCTCCAAAGAATAGGTGTCTGCCAGATCCATACGTTCCAATGCTGCATTATCATATCCGTCCAGGACATCCTCGTCCTCCAGGATCTCCACATCCTGCTCCTGCTTTTCCGCAAATGAACTCTCATGATCGGTGGCAAAAGCAATGTCGGATTCTTCTCCCTCCGGCAAAGGATCCATATTCTGAGCCAGACTGCCTGCTTCGCCATAATTTAAAAGCGTGGGGGAAGCAAAAGAACTGGTAGAAACAAAAGCAACCGCTACAGCAAGGACACTGATATAACGTTTACAATTGTTTCCGAAATAACAGCCTATGTCATAACAAGCAAAAATAACTGCCATTGCCACATAACAAAAAGGCAATGCCCACTTCTGTTTTTTTACAAGTCTGGCAAATCTCGCCGCGACCCTTTCCTTAAAAGTACGATTCATCATTTCATCCTTGGTTTATAGTTATCTCTTATAAAAAGATTCCAGATAATCCATCCGCGCACTTAAATTAGCCATCATGGCATCCAGTACAGTCAATTCTGCCATAGACTCTACCACAACCACCGCCCGTGGAACAATAACCGGATCATGTCTTCCCTTGATTTGGATTTCGATCTCTTCTCCGCTGCGGTTCACGGTCTCCTGTTTCTGGAAAATAGAGGGCGTCGGTTTTACATAAGCCCGGAATACTACCGTATTTCCATCGCTGATTCCACCCAAAACGCCACCGGCATGGTTAGTCTTTTTTATTACTGCAGTACCATCCATTCGAAAAGCGTCATTATTCTGGGAACCGGTTGCTCCGGCTGCCTGTATTCCATCCCCTATCTCGAAAGCCTTCACGGCTCCAATGGACATGACTGCCTTGGCAAGATTTGCATCCAGTTTTTCAAATACCGGATCACCGATTCCTGCCGGAAGTCCCTTGATCTGACATTCAATCACGCCACCTGCGGAGTCCTTGTTTTCCATACACTGTGCAAGAAAGCTTTCTGCCCTGGCAGATGCCTCCCTGTCCGGCATTGCCGTAGGCGTCTCCTGAATTGCCTGTGGGTCAAATCGGGACGGATCCATCTCTATATTGCCGATTGCTTTTGTGTAGGCCATTACTTCAACACCCAGGGTTGCTAAAATCTTAGCAGCGATCGCCCCTGCAGCGACTCTGCCAATGGTTTCACGACCTGATGATCTTCCTCCCCCACGATAATCCCGGAAACCGTATTTCTGGTCAAACGTATAATCCGCATGCCCCGGACGATAATAGGATGCAATCTCACTGTAATCTCTGGATTGCTGGGAGGTATTGGGCACCATCATGGAGATAGGAGTTCCTGTTGTCTTTCCCTCAAAAACACCGGAAAGGATTTCTACCTGATCCGCCTCTTTGCGGGGAGTGGAAATTTTAGTCTGTCCGGGTTTACGCCTGTCCAGGTATTTCTGAATATCCTTTTCTTCCAATGGGAGTCCTGCCGGGCACCCATCTACCACAACCCCTAATGCTTTCCCATGGGATTCTCCCCAGGTAGAAATGCGAAATAAATTTCCGTAATTTGATCCAGCCATGTGGTTCTCTCTTTCTTGTTTATTCCGGTAAACGATAAAAAATGACACAGTTCGGTTTGTGAATCGGAATTTCCTTACCGTTCATTACAATGATTTTCTTTTCCATATTAATGGTAAAAAAGGTCATGGTATCACTCTCATTATTTAAGGATACCAGATGTCTGTCATCCGGGAAAATCGCCGCTTCCTTCGGGTATTCTCCGCTGATCGGCAGACAGAATACCTTGGTCAGAAGTCCGGTATCTCGATCTCTCTTGTACAGAATCACACTGTTATCCCCTGCATTGGAGCTGATCATATACTCCATGTCCTCGGAGAAATTCAATGCACTGGCGGCAGAATTGGCAGTGAATTTTTCGTTTAAGGTAGAGATCGTCTGGATTTTTTCAAACTCAGGATTTCCATTGATTTCTTCATAACGGTATACATCGATATAATTTTTAATCTCATGTACTACATACAGATACCGTCCGCTTTCCGAAAATTTCAAATGTCTCGGTGCAGACTCAATCTCACTGTGAATGACATCCACCAGTCGTAACTTACCACTGTTATGATCTAAGCGGTACACATTGACCTGATCCATTCCGATATCGGCAGCCAGGAGATATTTATTATCTCTGGACATCTTGACACAGTTTACATGGGGACGGAAATTCCGCTCAGCCACACTGCCAAGACCTTTCAGATAAATTTCATCCGTAATCTCACCAACCGAACCATCTTTATTTAAACGAAGTACGGTAATCTTGCCATCATGATACCCGGCAACAAACAAAAATTCCTCTTTATAATCTGTGGAAAGATAGCAGCCACGCATTCCGTTAATGGGAGCCCAGTTCATTTTTTCCAGACTGCCATCATGCAAGACCGTATACGCTTCCACACCGAAATCCGTAATTGCATACAAATGTTTTTTATCATGGGATACTGAGATGTAAGAAGCATTGGTAATCTCCACCTCTCCTTTGGGAAGAAAGCGCCCGTTTTCCATGTCCACATCATATATTTTAATACCATGGTTATCTCCCATAGTATATGTAGAAACATATGCAACGTACTTACTCATATCGTAAAACCTCCTAGTTCTCCAGTCTTATTCATCATAGTAACATAACATCTTACTTTTGTTAATCATTTTTTCTTTTTTCATTAAGGAAATACATTGACTTATCGCCGGTTTACAGTATAATAAAATCGTTTAGTTTACGGAAGGTTGGAGGGTTTTACTCAATGGAGAAAAAGTTAATCGACTTACAGAATATTTCCAAATCCTATGACGGACAGATGGTGTTGGATGAACTGAATCTGTATATCCGTGAGAATGAGTTTTTAACAATCTTAGGTCCCAGTGGATGCGGTAAAACAACGACACTGCGCATCATTGGCGGTTTTGAAAAACCCGGTACGGGGACTGTTTTTTTTTTCGGGAAGGATATTACAAATCTTCCTCCTTATAAAAGACAATTAAATACCGTATTCCAGAAATATGCTCTTTTTACCCACATGACCATTGCAGAAAACATTGCTTTTGGTCTGAAGTTAAAAAACAAAACGAAATCTTATATTAACGACAAAATTAAATATGCTCTGAAACTGGTGAATCTGGATGGTTTTGAAAATCGTATGCCCGATTCTCTTTCCGGTGGTCAGCAGCAGCGTGTGGCTATCGCCCGTGGAAACGTAAATGAGCCGAAGCTTCTGCTTTTGGATGAGCCGTTAGGAGCACTGGATTTGAAGCTTCGCCAGGACATGCAGTATGAATTGATTCGTCTGAAAAACGAACTGGGAATTACCTTTATTTATGTGACCCACGACCAGGAAGAGGCCTTGACCATGTCCGATACGATCGTTGTCATGAATCAGGGCTATATCCAGCAGATCGGTTCTCCCGAAAAAATATACAACGAGCCAGAAAATGCTTTCGTTGCGGATTTCATCGGAGATTCTAATATTATCAGTTCCACTATGGTTCGGGATAAGCTGGTAAATATCCTTGGTGCCGATTTTACTTGTGTGGATACCGGCTTTGGTGAGAACAAACCGGTGGATGTGGTAATTCGTCCTGAAGATGTGGAGCTTGTCTCCCCAGACCAGGGCATTATCCGCGGTGTAGTTTCCCACCTGATCTTTAAAGGTGTTCACTATGAAATGGAAGTACAGGCAAATGGTTTCGAATGGCTGGTACACTCCACCACCATGTTCCCTGTCGGGACAGAGGTTGGTATCCGGGTAGCTCCTTTTAACATCCAGATCATGAATAAGCCTGCTTCTGAGGATGAGGAGGCTGTAGGTGTCAATGAGTAAAGTATTTAATCGTAAATGGCTGGTTGCACCCTATTTATTTTGGGCAATCGCTTTTATTCTGATTCCCCTTGGAATGGTTTTTTATTATGGACTGACGGATAAGACCGGGACCTTCACCCTGGCAAATATCCTGGCAATTGCTTCCCCGGAACACCGGAAAGCATTAGGGCTTTCTCTCCTGCTTTCCTTAATCAGTACCGTGATCTGTCTGTTACTTGCCTACCCGCTGGCAATGATTCTGACGAAGCTGCATGTCAACCAGCACAGCTTTATCATCGTCATTTTCATCCTGCCTATGTGGATGAATTTTCTGCTTCGCACTCTGGCATGGCAGACTCTTTTGGAAAAAACAGGAGTGATTAACAGTGTTTTGGGCTTCCTGCATTTACCGGCACTGAATATCATCAATACCCCCTATGCCATCGTTCTCGGTATGGTTTATAACTTTCTGCCTTTTATGGTATTGCCTCTTTATAATGTTCTTTCCAAAATTGACCCGAATGTCATTAACGCGGCAAAGGACTTGGGAGCTAACGAATTCCATACTTTTATGAAGGTGATTCTTCCCTTATCCGTTCCCGGCATTATAAGCGGCATCACCATGGTATTCGTCCCCTCCGTGTCCACCTTTGCCATCAGCAAAATGCTGGGCGGCGGTACGGAAATGCTGCTGGGCGACCTCATCGAACAGCAGTATATGGGCGGCGCGTACAATCCCTATCTGGGTGCGGCCATCTCCCTTGTGATGATGGTGATCGTGGTCATCTGCATGGTGGTCATGAACCGCTTCGGCGAGGGTGAAGAACAGGCGGTGATGATGTGAAGAAGAACAATTCTTTTCTGGACCGCCTGTTTATGGCGCTGGTGTTCGTGTTCCTCTATGCGCCCATCGTGCTACAGCGATCTTTTCCTTTCTTGGGTCAACAACGAAAAGTGCGCCTGGAAGCTTCTTCATGTTCTTGATACCGCCCATGAACTTTTCAAGCTTTTCTATCTCAAGCTTCAGCTTAACAACTTCCTTCTTAGGGAGAAGGTCGAATGTGCCGTCCTCTTCCATTGTGTGGAGCTGCTCAAGTCTCTTGATTCTCTGCTGGATCGTCTTGTAGTTTGTCATCATACCGCCGAGCCATCTTGCATTTACATAATGTGCATTAGCTCTCAGTGCTTCTTCTTTGATAGAATCTCCAGCCTGCTTCTTTGTACCTACGAAAAGTATCAG
>USSP01000118.1 GCA_900557385.1 uncultured Lachnospiraceae bacterium | reverse complement strand
CGCATGAAAGCGATTCGATCCCGGTGCGCTTTATTCATATTCGCCTGAATCTTAAACACAAAGGCTGAAAAATCCTTTTCTGCAGGCTGAATCAGCCCAATGTCTGCTTTTCTGGGAAGAGGCGGCGTCGCCATTTGTAAAAAGTGCTGCAGAAAAATTTCCACGCCGAAATTGGTCAATGCGGAACCGAAAAATACAGGTGTCAGTTTGCCGGCACGTACTTCATCCAGATCAAAAGCCGCACTGGCTCCGTCCAGCAGTTCAATTTCGTCAAACAGCTTCTCCTTCGCTTCCTCGCCCACATAACTTAACAGCTTCTCTTCATCGTCCAGGGCGATTTCCGTAGCTTCGCCTTCCTTGGTTCCCTTCTCGGTATCAGAGTAAGTGATGACACTGGATTTCTGTCGGTCATACACACCCTTAAACCCTTTACCGGAACCGATGGGCCAGTTCATAGGACAGGTAGCGATGCCTAACTCCTTTTCGATCTCATCCAGTAGATCAAAGGTATCATTGGCATCCCGATCCATTTTGTTAATAAAGGTAAAAATAGGAATACCACGCATTCCGCAGACCTTAAACAGCTTTCTTGTCTGCGCCTCCACACCTTTGGACGCATCGATGACCATCACTGCCGAATCCGCAGCCATCAGGGTTCGATAGGTATCCTCGGAGAAGTCCTGGTGTCCCGGTGTATCCAGAATGTTGATACAATATCCGTCATATTCAAACTGTAAAACAGAGGAGGTTACGGAAATACCTCTCTCCTTCTCGATTTCCATCCAGTCAGAAACCGCATGTCTGGCTGTTGCTTTTCCCTTTACACTTCCTGCCAGATTGATCTGGCCTCCGTACAGCAGGAATTTCTCTGTCAGTGTTGTCTTTCCGGCATCGGGGTGGGATATGATAGCAAAGGTTCTGCGTCTGTTAATCTCTTCCGTATAATTTGCCATTGTGCTGTTCCTCCATCCATTCAATATCACTTTCAACCTTTCTATACTACCATATCCCTGCCCGTTGTGCAAAGTACCATCGAAGGAATTTGCCCTTAATTTGTACTGATAATGATATTTTCCGGTGCTACTCCTGTCTTTCGCTGTACAATGTCCTCGATCTGGGCACATTTTGCCCCGGTTAGTTCCACATTTGCCACAACCACATCCACCGTATCTCCGGTGATGCTGACCACTACATCCTCAAATCCCTTTGCTTCCAGCAACAGTTCTGCTGCCGTCTCCATCTCTGCGATCTGCGTCATTGCCACCATGGTATCTACTGCCGACTGTTTCTGGGTCTCACTGAGTGCTTCATTGTTTATGATTTCCAGAAGAGTTTCCTTATTACGCGCTCTAGTCTGCTCCTTGGACAGCTTTGCCCCCGCCAAAGAAGATACCGTGGTGGTGGAAGTAAAAACTGCCTGCCCGGGAATCTCTCCCTGTCCCAGATCCTCCTGGACATTCTCCTGGACATTCTCCTGGACTACATCTACGGAAGCCAACGTATCTTCATTTCCCTCCGTAACACCTGCTGCCTCCAGCTGTTCTGAACTATCCGTGAGCATACCATTCTCCAGATAATCCTGGGTGACCAGATCCGGATCGCTGTCCAGACTTTCAATATCGGTAACGCCTGCTGCCTCCAGATCCTCTGAAGAAATATCCAGCATACCGATTTCATCTAAAGACAGATCTTCTACTTCCCCTGCTTTGTAATTTTCCACCACAATACCACTGTTTAGCACCTGATCAGAATTCGCCTGTGCTGCCGTCAGTTCCTCTTTTGAAATCTTTCCCTGTGCAAAATGGAGATACCCCGCCACGCCGACCATAATGGCCAACGCCGTAATCATCACCTGGTTCTTTTTACATATGCCTTTCATTTCTTTTCTTCCCTTCTATCCGGTTTTCATCTTGACTACTATTACTTTATGTGCCTCCACATCAAATAATGCTTCCAAAAGACGGGTAATCTGTTCTTTTACTTTGGCATTATCCGCACCCTGGGCAATGACCACGACCCCTGTCACCCGGGGAGCCGCCTCCCGCACCACATAGGGCATCTGTCTTCCGTTGGCATCCGTATAAAAAACAGTTGCTTCCGTGCTGGAATAGTCCCGTATTTTTCTCACACCGCCTCCACTGTCCTTCTCCTCTGTATTACTGCTCTGCAGGGGCGTATCCTTCTCTACGATCGATTCCCCGCTATCCTCCAGTGTAATCATTACCCGGGCTGCTCCCACTCCCTCTATTTGGGAGAGTGCCTTTTCCAGACGCTTCTCCCAATATTCCCCATAGGAATCTGTTTCCCCTTCTGTTCCTGTGTCAAACGTTCTGCCTCCTCCCTGTGCCTCTTCCTCCACTGCCCCCGGATTGGATTGGGATCCATTCTGTACCGGCATGGCTATGATCAATAGCAAAATACCGGCTAACGCCAATACGATATAGTCTTCCTTTTTCCATTTTCCTATCTTTATTTTGTCCCTGATACTCTGTTTATTCATTCTTTCCTACTTTCTCCTTCCGGCGCTGCAATTTCTTCCACCTGTATGATTACCGGCAAAATTTCGTCCCCTGTTTCCTGCTTCAAGTCTATGCTCTCTCTTTCTGTTTCCTCCAACTGTGCATTCCAATATTCCTGCGAACGCGACCATAATTCCTGTTGCATTTCCTCTGACCGTTCCTCCCATTCTATCGAACCATCTCCATACCACTTTTCTTCCATATTGGCGCTTTTTTCTACTATTTGGGACCAAAGTCCTCCGCCATCCTGTCCCACCAGCGAAAGTACGCTTCCCACCAGCTGTGCTCCCAATAAAACCGCCCCCAGGAAACGCATATACTTTTCATAGGGCGTGGATGCAGACAGCCTGCATAAGGCTGTCACACAGATGGAAAAAATCACCAGTCTGCTGATTGCTTCCATTCCTTCCTACCCTCCGTTCGTCATCATCACCGTGAGTGCAATGAAAAGAAAAAATACAGTCATGGCCGAAAGCAGAAGCTGAAACAATAGTGCTCCCCCTTCTCCCATCCGTTCCATGCAATGCACACTCCGGTTATCCTGAAAAAGTCCCAAGAGAATTGCATCTGCTTTTAGAATCAAAGTAAATACGCCAATCATGCATAATGGTGTGATTCCTAGGAAAAGCAATAAAATCACCAGAGCGATGCCAACGCCGTTTTTGACCAATACTGCGGCGCCCACTGTGGTCTGCCATGCAATATCTGCCGCATTACCCAGAAGAGGAATGCTGGCAACCACTTTCTGAAAAGCAGATCCTGTAAGACTGTCCACAGCCGGCTGAATGGCATTGCGGACAAAAGTAATGCCACAAACTCCCCCCAGTATCCATTTCATTCCTCCCCGGAGCAGTTCCTTCATTTGATCTAACAGGGTATTAAGCCGTTCCTCCTCCCAGAGTCCATTGGCTACAGAAAGAAGAATATAGACTTCCAGTGCCGGAAGAAAAATGCTGCACATTACTTTTTCCACCAGAAAAAGAAAAAACAAAGCACTTCCATAAGCAGCTGTTGCCGTAGCCCCTCCCGTTGCCGTGCCTACGCAGAGGCAAAAAGCCGGAATGCACAGCCGGATAAAGAGAACCATCTGCTCTAAGAATGCCGCCGCAATACTCTGCATGCTTACAAACGCTTTCAGTAAAATTCCCATCAGTGCCACATAAAAGATATAGTATCCTGTATCGGCAATCTGATGGCTGCGAAAGGAGGCTGCAAAGATCTGATAAAAAGATGCTGTCATGCCCAGAACCAGCAACCAAAGAAATAACTCCCAGTAAGAGGAAATGCTCCCCTTGATTCCCTGTAAAATTTCCTGCCATAAACAGTGCATCCCCTGTTTCAGATTTCCCTGCAAAATCTGTTCCAATAGTGCATACAGGGACACATTCCACTGGGAAAACAATCCATCCACCTGACTTGCCAGTTCGCCAAAACCATATAAATCCAGATAATTGCTAATATCCATGTTCCATGATCCTCTTCTCTTACCAGGTCAGAGATTGGATACAGTTGATCACTCCATAGATGACTGGAATCCCTGCCGCCATAATGGACAGCTTCCCCCAAAGCTCCACCTGGCCTGCAATGGCATTCTGCCCTGCATCCTTACAAATTCCGGAACAAAACTCACAAAGATAGGTAACCCCGATCATTTTGACCAGAATCTTCAAATAACCGCCGTCACTCCCCAGATATTCTGCCAGTCCCTGAATTTCCTCTAATACTCTGGAAAAATTTCCTATCGCCATGGCAAAAAGCAGGATGCAGATTCCCATTGCCAGCAGATAGCCAAACTCCGGTCTGGTTCCCTTTAAGAGCAGGATCAATCCCACTCCCATCACACTGATGATACAAATTTGAATCAGATTCATATCTTTTCCTTAAACAGAAAACAATTTCTGTACCAGAACAAACAAGTCATAAATATAAGGAATGAGCCACATCAATACCAGAACCAGCCCTGCCAGACTTACCAGAAAGGCTTGTTCTTCTCTTCCGCTATGCTTTAAGACCTGACTTAATATGGTTACCAGAATTCCCACTGCCGCAATTTTAAAAATGACACTTACACTCATGCTTCCTCGTTTTCTTCGGGTTCTGCTTTACCATAAAAGCAACAAAATTGCCATTCCTGCTCCCATGGAAAGTCCTACCCTGACTCTATTCTGATTTTCCGACTGCTCCCGGTAGTGCTGCATGATCTGTTCCAGTTCTGTATAGGTCTCCTGAAGCATTTGCCTGCAAAGCCCGGTGTCCATCACTTCCATCCGCTGTCCTAACCGTAGAAGACAGGCGCGAAATTCTGTCGGCACGATATCTCTTCTCAGTTCTGTTTCCATTTCTTCTGTCCATATTCCGGAAAAATCCTCTCCCTTATTTAACTCCATACGATCTGCTATCCTGCATAATGCAATAGAAAATGCATCCTCACCATTTTGGGCACACTGTCTGCATACCTGGGGCAGGGTAAATCTTCCAAAGCTGATTTCTCCATTCATACGTGTCAGCAGGTAAAGGATTTCCTGCATATTGGCCAGTTTTCGCCGCCCAGTAAGAACCAATGTCCATCCGGTTCCCAGGCTTCCCAATAATACCAGTCCGCCCCCAAACAGACGTAAAATCAGGGGAATCATGTCAGCATCTCCAGAGGAAGGAAATCCTTATTCAAAATTTCCCGGACACCAAAGCCCGTCTCCTTTCGTTCCAAAAAAATGAAACGGTCAAACCACTGTTCCTTTAAAATATCCTTCAGGAAGAGTTTTCGTTTCACATCCTCGACACACGCTCCGTGAATGGTGGAAAACACCTTACATCCTGTGGCAAAAGCACTATGTAATGCCTCCGCATCCGATCTTGTCCCAATCTCGTCCACCGCCAGAACCTGGGGTGACATACTGCGGATCAATAGCATCATCCCCTCTGCCTTCGGGCATCCGTCTAATACATCCGTCCGTCTGCCCACATCGTTTTGGGGAATACCAAGATAGCATCCGGCAATCTCCGACCGTTCATCTACCACTCCCACCTTTTGACCGCTTCCATAACTGGTTCCATCCGACACCAGTCGTACCAGATCCCGAAGCATGGTGGTTTTCCCTGCAGCGGGCGGAGATATCAAAAGCACATTTAAGGGCTGTCCCGCCTGATATACATAGGGGAGGATTTTTCTTGCGGTTCCCTTTTTTTCTCTGGCTATTCGCACGTTGAAATACTGTACCTTTTTAAACCCTCCCATACTGCCATCCGGGCGAAGGATCACCTGACCTGCCATCCCGATTCGGTGACCACCGGGAATGGTCACATATCCCTGACGTAGTTCTTCCTCATAGGCATACAGGGAATAATGGCAAACATGCTGCAGGATTTTTTGTAAAGCCTCCTGGGTCGTCCACTTCTCACTTCCGGCACAAAAATGTT
>USSP01000117.1 GCA_900557385.1 uncultured Lachnospiraceae bacterium | reverse complement strand
GTGTACTAAACTTTCTTCTTCCACGCAAGGCTTTATTATTTAAGAAAATTATAAGATTGTGCTTTCCTACGCCTCATCCAACGGCTTATTTAACTCTTCTGCTCCGGCTGCCACAAAACGACCTTCTTTAATAATCGGATATTCTTTTCCGTCAGCCGCTACTGCTGTCAGTTCTCCCAGTTCATCATAAGGAATGGTAATATCTGTATGGCAGTTAAAGTATGCCTTGGACGGATCTTCCTTCCGGTAGCGGGCGGTTACCTCATTGTCACGGGCTACAATCTTTTTACCATCGGGATTACAGGTCACCATATCCTCCTCATGGGAGTAGCAGGTATCGCCTACGGCAAAGTGCGGTCCTGTTTTCTCTGCAATGAGAATCGGCATCTTGGCTCCTATGCCGTATTTTCTGGCAACCATATAAGCAGTGGTATTGGTTCCGATTGCAAATTCGCCCATAGGAAGAGTGTCATGATGAAACAGTACGTTTTCTTTAATATACTGCTTGTTTTCTTCCGGGGTGTCGAAATTGGCACAGTCATAATCCGCGATCATGCCGTCCTTGAAGGTCACACTCAAATCCTTGTATTCCAGTTCGTTTAAAAATACATGGGTCACATGAAGTACCCCGTTGGTACCGGTGAGTTTCGGAGAGGTAAACACTTCCCCCACGGGAATATTTACATCTGCCACGCAATTTTCAAAAATGCTTTCTTTCTCCGGATCCTGCAATTTCCAAAGATTTACCGTCAGGTCTGTATGGTTGCCGTTCATTCCTTTGATCCGCACATGATCCGCTTTATCCAACAGATCAATAAGAGATGCCTGAATCCGGCTGTACAATTCGTAGTCCAGGGTATTGATTTTTACGATTTCATCAAAGATTTCCTCGTATTTATCACCGATTTCCGGTGTAGGGAACGCGATAATGGTAAAACTTCTCTCTTCCTGGTTAATATATTCATTGACAAGGCGGCCGGTATCCGAAGCAAATTTCACCTGCAATTTCTGTTGTTCCTCATTTAACTTATAAGCGGCCTCGCATTTAGCCGGTGCAAAGGGAGTCTCTCCAAAAATTTCCACCACTGCCGGTCCGGCGAATTCCGCTGCCAGTTGTTTCCGTTCCTCATAAGCGCTGCGGAGTACCTCCAGACGGCGGTTACAGTACTTGGCATCAAAAAACAGTGCCTTGTCCTCTTTGTGGTCGTAATCAAACTGTTTGTTGGGGTTGGCTCCAAAGAAGCCACGCTTATTGACGGAACGGGTTTCAAAAGCACTTACCGCATTCCGCGCCAGAGCGGGCTTTAATCTCATCTTTTCAAAGTTTTCAAAGGCTTTTTTCATCATCCGCTCAAAGCCTAAGGGATAATGAATCCCAACGGTTTTCTTCTTATATAAAGGCTTTCCTGCCAATTCAAACCCTTTGCGGTATCCCTCTGTGTAAGTGCCTGCCATCAGGTCAATCTGTTCCTGGGGAAGTTCCGCCAGGTGTCGGGCAGTCCGTAATTCACTCTCTGTAATATATTCACCAAAATAATACAGATAGCGCACATCATTTAAGTCACTGTCCATAATCAGTTGTACCGCAAAATTCCCGTCCGGATCTACCTGTGCAGCCACCTGTTCTTCTGCTGCGTCCTCCGAATAATCACTGAAGAACCAGTAAATGGTTCTGCGCAAGGATTCTCCCGCCGGGAGAAGTCCCGTTTCTTCTTTTTCGCAGGTAAACATTCCGTAGATTTCCAGGAACAGTTCCATACGAATCACACAGTCAAAAATTTTATCCTCATAGACATAACCGATGAGTGCCCGCAGCTCTGTATACAAAAAGCAGAGAAGCTTCCCATGCTCCTTGCCAAGGATTTCTTCCGCATAGGCAGGATTTCCATAGCTTGTCCCGTAATTTTCCGGCAGGATATCTTCGTATAACTGATGGTTGCGTTTTTGCAATTCTGAAAGTGTAGCTTTCTTTAATTCTCCGCTTTTTACAAACTGATAGGTTTCATCCATCAGGCAGAGAAACGCTGCCACTTTATCAAAATATTCCTGGAATTTTTCTTCCAGAATATGTTCCTCCCGGATTTCCTGTACACGCTCCATTGCCAAAGCATAGCGTTCCTTCATCTCTTCCGGATCATAATTTATTTCCATTTTCATATTCCTTTATTGCCTTTCTGTCTCTGTCAATTCTATCGTCCGTTTCATCGCCTATGGCGCAAAAAAGGACATGCTGGGGGCGTATAGCAGCAGACTGATTCCGCCCAACGCCAGTGCGTTGAAGATAATGCCTACCCAGGAGAAAAAATAAAACATGTCTTTTTCTGTTCTGGACCAAATCCCCAAAATCAATCCTGCAAAAGCAAACAAAGTGATCAACAGTCCTGTCATCCCATAAGATTCTGCTGCCTGTCCTCCCCGCTGAAAGGAAAGATAAATCACCAGTACGTAGGACACCAGTGATATTGTCCCCAGAATCGTAGAGGCGATTGCTTTTTGCGGATGTTTTTTCTTTGTAAATATATAGCGTCTCTTACCGAACATACTCTGCCTACAATCGAAACAAGGATGCCTTGCGACATCCCTTTTGTTTCTACTCCTGATTCAACTTTAAAACATAATTTTTGACTTGCCGGCCAGCAGCTTGGAGCCGCTGATAATTAAAAGCACCCCACTGCCTACACCAACAGCAATTGAAACAATTCCCAAAATAATATTGGTCACGCCGGTTCCACGCATGGTACGATATGTCTTTTCTTCCATCCTTTAAAACCTCCCTTTACTTCGCGCCGTATTCTTTGTAATAAGCGTCAATCGCAGCCTTTAAGGTATCATCAATATAAACTTTACCATTATATGGCTTATTATACAAGTGCTCAATCACATCAGCCATGGATACAATGGCTGCGGTAGGGAAGCCGTAACGCTCCTTGATTTCGTCCAGGGCGCTCTTATCAGACTGGATGCCCCGCTCCATACGGTTTAAGGAAACCATCAATCCTACGATTTCCACATCGGCTGCTCCCCGTACCTTGGGTACGGTTTCTTCCATGGATTTGCCGGAAGTGGTCACATCCTCAATCATAATCACTCTGTCACCATCCTGCAGGGGGCTGCCTAAGAAGCTTCCCTTATCTGCACCATGATCTTTTTCCTCTTTTCGGTCAGAGCAGTAACGAACCTCTTTGCCATACAATTTGCTGTATGCTACTGCAGTCACCACGCTGATAGGAATTCCTTTATAAGCCGGTCCAAAGAGAACATCGAAATCATCCCCGTATGTCTCATGGATGGCCTTCGCATAATACTCACCCAGTTTCATCAGCTGGCTGCCGGTCACATAAGAACCTGCATTCATAAAGAACGGGGACTTGCGTCCGCTCTTCAGTGTAAACTCTCCAAATTTCAGGACATTACAGTCCACCATAAATTCAACAAACTCGCTCTTGTAGCTTTCCATAATGAGTAAACCTCCGTTTCGCTTTTTCCATACTACCATAAAACCGGGGAATCAGCAACGGCTATCGGGGGAAATTTGCGTTGTGAAATTTGCGTTGCGTTGCATTTGGTTACACAGAGGAACTTCACGTAGACTGCTTTTCTGGTGTTTTCGTTCGCATTATGTAAATCTTTAGGCAAATCCATCGTGTTTTGCAATTCCTGCCCAAGAAGGCTGGCAAGATCCGGGCAAGCGGAACTGTTTGAGTTGTATTTGCCCAAAGCATCCTTATTTTCCCCCTAAACTGTCAAAATTTCTTTATATTTCCATCTTCTGGAGCTGTGCGGGAATATCATCAAATATCTGTTCCACCCGCATCTCATATCCTTCTGCATGTTTCACGATATCAGAACGGTAGAGTTCCAAAATATCTCTTTTTACCCGGTCAACCCGTTCAAAATCTCTGGTTTCCACAGAAGCGTTGACTGCCTGCGGCATCCCTCCCACAATCAGATACTGTCTGAAATAGTCCATCGCCTTTCTGTGAAGCGCCTGCCCCAATGGTTTTCTTTCCGTAAAACACTTACGAATCAAATCCATCAGCAGGTCATTTCCCATCGCCCAGAGAAATTCTTCAAAATCCAGCGGAACCATTTGTACATGATGCTCTTCCGAGGGAATGACAATGTCCTTTACATTTTTTTTGATGGACATCAGCGAACCGGTTTCCACATAGTCATACCGCCCATCCGCCACCAGATATTTCAGTGCTGCCCTGGCTCTTGGAAACAACTGTACTTCACCAAAAATAATCAGTGATTCACGGGGATATAATTTCACGTTATAAAAGTTGGAAAGATAGAGAAACAACGTGTCCAGGTCATTCAGATAATGAAGAAACAACTCTGTGATTTCCCCAGATGCACGGTCGAAATCTACCAGAATATAACTTCTGTACTCTGCCTTTGCAAATTTTTCAGCAATGAAGCTCTTTCCCACACGTTCAAGATTTTATCAACCTGGTTTTTACACGTTTTCAAGGTTTTTATTTTGACGATTTCACACGTTTTCAAGAATTTTATTTTGCTGATTCTACATGTTTTCAAGATTTTGGGTCGCACAAAAAAATGGTATAATCCCTGTTATGGGAATTACACCATTTTTCTAAGATACTTCCTTATAACCCTTCACAAAATGGAAGGGCTTTTTCTTTTATCATACTATTCGTTTGCGGTTTTCCTATACCCGCAGCTACACACAAGAATACCATCACCCCAATCCTTACAGTCGTGGGCTTCCTGCTTTTCCAGTTTACATCTCTTGCAATACCATATATGGTAGTCCGTGTATTCATTTACTTGTTTTCTACCAATGTCATCATGCGGACATTGATAGCGACATATCTCGCATATTCCGTCAGACCAGCTATGATTCTCTTCATCAAAGACCTTACCACAGTCATCACAAACCCACCAATGCTGAGTGTATGAAGTTTTTGCCACGCTCGTACTTGTACAAGCAGTCTTTTGACCTTGATAACCGCAAAGAGTACATACAGATGTATGAGCATCTTCTCCCGAAACCTTTACATACTTCCAAGTATGAGACTCTATGCCGGTCAATTCCTTACCGCACTTCTTACAAACCTGTTGATGTCCTGTGTCGTCTGATTTGTATTCAACTTCATGTGTACATTCTTCCGGGTTAGACGGGTCTGGCTTCGATGGGTCTGGATTAGATGGCTTCTGTCCCGGATTAGATGGTTCCGACGGTTTTGACGGCTCCTGTCCTGGTTCAGGATTTTCGGACGGCGCAGACGCCTCACTGCTGCCAGATGCCGATACACTGCTTGATGCAGCAGATACAGCAGTGGTGGTCTGTACTGCGGGTACAGGCTCTGCCAGAATCTGTCCCTGCAAACCGGTTACTGCAATTCCTGCCTTGGTTACCTTTTCGATTGTGGTGAGGGGTCTTCCCTCCTCCATGCCATTGCTGGCATAATGGGCATAGTAGGCAGCCAGATCCGTTCCAAATACATCCTGCAAATCCTTGTAAGCAAAGACATTGAAATCCTTGCGCAATGCCCTTCCTTCTGCCAAACCAAAGTTTACAAAGTGACTCCAAAGTGCCTCCTCATTGTCCCCGTATACAACGGCAACATCAGGGTACATGGCTGCGTATTCCTTCGCGTTAAAGAGTTTCTTAATCGCCGCCAGTTCGCTCTCCGATGCTTTTGTGGTGTACTCCACCTCGCTCTGTATCTGGGTGTCCTGGGGTGCTGCGGAAACAGTCATGGTTGACATCACTAAAGATGCCGTCAATGCTGTCACCATCATAAGTTTCTTTACTCTCATCCTTTATCCCTCTCTTTTCATCCTCCTTAGGGCAGCTGGATGTTCTCCAACAGGCCTTTATCTAATACCAGTATAAAAGTCTTTATAGAAAAAAGGTATGGCTTTTTCTTATGTAGATATGTAAAAACCCATGATGCTTATCGTAGAATATTACAATATTTCCCATCTCT
>USSP01000116.1 GCA_900557385.1 uncultured Lachnospiraceae bacterium | reverse complement strand
CATAAATGAATAAAAGATGATTGTGGTATGAAAGGAGAAATCTTATGTATCGGAAAAAAAATAAATTTTTAACCTTCTTATTTGCATTACTTCCAGGAGCCGCAGAAATGTACATGGGGTTCATGAAAATGGGACTGACTCTTCTGACACTGTTCCTGAGCATTATAGCTATTGCAGGCTGGATGGGAATGGAATTTCTGGTATTTGCAGCATTGATTGTATGGGTTTTCAGTTTTTTCCATGCGATCAATCTGACATCCCTGCCTGATGAAAAATTTGCACAGGTGGAGGATGATTACCTGATTCACCTGAATAGCCTGGGGGTAAAGACCAGCAACCGGAAAACCCGTAAAGTGGTGGCGGCTGTATTGATTTTTGCCGGAACTATACTTTCTTATAACGCAGTTTGCGGCATCATTTACTGCATCTTCCCGAAAAACTGGCTTAGCTATCTGCTGCAGATCATTAACACGCAAATTATTCAGATCATTTGTGGAATTGCAGTGATTATTGTGGGAATTTCTATGATTCGCGGCAAAAAGCGGGAATTGGATGAGGAGGCACAGGAAGATGGAAACAACAGAATTGACGAAAACTAAGAGAACGCATCGGGTGGGCAGCATAACTTTCGGTGTCTTGTTGGTTCTCTTCGGAAGTCTGTTCCTGCTCCATGTCTTCGTGCCGGCACTGCAATATACCATGATTTTCCGGCTATGGCCCTGCATTTTTATCCTTCTTGGATTGGAGGTGTTAGTCAGCTCCCGAAAAGAGGGAACAACGTACACCTACGATGGCATGGCAATCTTTCTTACGATGCTGCTGACTTTTTTTGCTTGTGTGATGGCATTTCTGGAGTATGGTATGGAGCAAGGGTACTGGCAAATTTGTTTTCATTCTTTTTAATTTATTTTAAATTATTTTTATAGGTCCAGAGTACCGGTTTTTCACGGAAATGCATTGCAACAGCGGGAAAAGTCCGCTATAATAAATGCATGAAAACAATGAATGTTGCGCTGTTTGTCAGCGAATTTGAAGATCCGTATATTAATGAAGTGGCCAAGGGCGCTGTTCGCGCAGCGGAGGAATTGGGATATAATCTGTATCTGTTTCCGATACGCTATGTGGATGGGCAAGGTATGCCTCCCATTGAATACGACTGTGATTATCAGAATAATGTAATGCTTCAATTTGTGGAAAATACGGGAATTGATATCGCCCTGCTTACATTGGGAAGTGTAGGGACAAAGCTTTCCGATGAAGAGCGCAGAGATTTCCTAAGCCACTTGTCCGTTCCTGTGGTTTTGATTACCAATGACATGGAAGGTTATACAGGAGTCAATGTGGACAATGAAGCCGGTCTGATTCAGGGAATTGAGCATCTGATCCATCAGCATAAACGGAAGCATTTAGGATATATCAGCGGACGCATGTCCAATCAAAATGCCCAACTGCGCCGGAAAGTCTTTGAAGAAGTCATGGCAAAAAACGGCTTCACACCGGAACAATACCACATTGTAGAAGGGGACTTTGCATCTTCTTCGGAGGAAGCGTCGAGAAAAATGTTTGAGGAATTTCCGGAAGTGGATGCACTGGTTTGCGGGAATGATGTCATTGGTTACGGCGCTTATCATGTGATAGAGGAACGTGGGCTGCATATTGGTGAGGATGTTGCCGTATTGGGGTTTGACGATTCACCATATTCCCGGGAGATTAAGCCGGGACTTGCCACAGTGCGGGTTGATTCAGATATGCTTGGCTATGAAGCAGTAAAGGTCTGTGAGCGGGTATTAAAGGGAGAAAAACCACAACTACGCATTCCCACAGTGTTTGTACCAAGAGAATCCTGCGGATGTCATGGGGTCTCTGACCGGATTCAAAGAGATGAAATGATGAGTCTGTTGGAAAGGGAGGCATCCATCAACTACACGCTCATGTCGGTATCCCGCAATATTACCAACAGTGAAGAGGAAAATGACCGGATTTATGCCATGATTCTGAAAAGCTTATGCCGGATGGATCTGAAATCCGTATATCTTTACACCTTTCCTCAGGAGATTGCCTTCCATAGAGGAGATATCTGGGAGAAGCCCAATTATGTGAAACTACAGGCATATTATCAGAAAAAAGGAAAGCGTACGCCTCAAATTCACTATCAGCCTATGCCGATTTATACTTATCCGGTAAAGGATCAGGATGTGATACAGGTGAAGGGCGAAGAAAGAGAGATTCATTTTTCCGATATTTTCCACAATGCATTTCTCACAGCACAGGAATCCGGCGTTTATGTAGTGACCCTGCTTTATGCCGGAGAGATTCAGTATGGTTTTCTGATATGGGAAGTGGAACCGGAATACTTTTGCCAGATCAGTAAGATGTCTTATCAGGTGTCGAATGCACTGAAGATTGACCGGTTGTTATCCAGGCGTAATCAGCTGGTGGAACAATTGGAGGAAGTATCCCGTACAGATCCGCTCACCGGAATTCTTAACCGCCGCGGTTATATGGAAAAGCTTGGTCAGGATGTGGCGACTGCAGGAAATGCTGGTAAATTCGCGATTGCGGTCTATGCCGATATGAACAATCTTAAGGTGGTTAATGACCGTTATGGACATGAAGAAGGCGATGCGGCTTTGCGGGCTGTTGCGATGATCCTGCAGGATACCATCCTGCATTTCAACAAGGAAGGGGAAGTGGGCAGGCTTGGCGGCGACGAGTTCTCTGCGTATTTGATTTCGACTGCAATGATTCCGGAAGAAGAGTTTCGCCGTCAATTGAAGGAAAGTACGCAGAACTTTAATGAGAAAAGCGATAAACCCTATCAGGTGACCATGTCTGCCGGAATCTGTCAATTCCGATGCTCCTGGAGAGTGGATGTTGATACGGAACTGGACAAAGCAGACCGGAAATTGTATATAGATAAGAAAGAAAAACCTCTGAGCATTGAGAAAACTACTCAAAATTCATAATTCCCATTGACATACTAGGATATAGATGCTAAAGTAAGCACAGAATAAAAGAACGCTTACTTTGGCATCTTTTTATGTAAAAGGAAAGCATTGATTATATTTTTTACAGGAGGTTTTATGATTATGAATTATGTATATGCAGATCATGCAGCTACGACGAAAACCTGCGAAACCGCAAAGCAGGCAATGATCGCTTGTATGGACGAGTATTATGGGAATCCTTCCAGTCTGCACACGGTGGGACAACTGGCAGCAGAGCAGCTGTTAAAGGCCAGGGAGACCGTGGCTGACCTTTTGGGAGCGGATCCCAAAGAAATCTATTTCACATCCGGTGGTAGTGAAGCAGATAATCAGGCAATTCTTTCTGCCGCCTATTTTGGCAAAAGAAAAGGTAAAACCCATATCATTTCCACTGCTTTTGAACATCATGCAGTACTGCATACTTTAAAGAAACTGGAGAAAGAGGGCTTTGAAGTTACCCTGCTGGATGTACATGAAAACGGTATTGTAACCCCGGAACAGGTAGCAGATGCCATCCGGGAAGATACGGCACTGGTAACCATTATGTATGCGAATAACGAAATCGGGACAATCCAGCCCATCCGTGAGATCGGAGCAATCTGCCGCGAGAAAAAGGTTCCCTTCCATACCGATGCAGTACAGGCTGTGGGTCATATTCCGGTGAATGTGGAGAAAGATAACATTGACATGCTTTCCCTGTCCGGTCACAAATTCCAGGGACCGAAAGGTGTAGGTCTCCTTTATGCCAGAAAAGGAATGCCCCTGGTGAATGTCATTGAAGGCGGTGCCCAGGAGCGCGGCAAACGTGCCGGTACAGAGAATTTACCCGCCATCGTAGGAATGGTTGCAGCCTTGAAGGAAGCAACGGAGCACATGGAGCAGGATGCACCGCGAATCAGCGCCATGCGGGATCAGCTGATTGAGGGGCTGTCCCAGATTCCGCTTTCCAGACTCAATGGCGATAGAGAGCATCGTTTGCCCGGAACCGTTAATTTTGTATTTGAGGGAATTGAAGGAGAGTCTTTGCTGCTTCACTTAGATGACAGAGGAATTGCAGCATCCTCCGGTTCAGCATGTACCTCAGGATCTCTGGATCCCAGCCATGTGCTTTTAGCCTTGGGACTGCCTCATGAGGTGGCACACGGTTCTTTGCGACTTTCCATAGGAGCGGAAAATACACCGGAAGAGATGGACTACATTGTAAAATCCGTAAAAGAAGTAGTAGAGTATCTCCGCGGCATGTCTCCGGTCTGGGAGAAAATTGAAAAAGGTCAGCAGAAATCCTTTTTTGCCGTATAGAAAATTTCTCTAACCGGAAGAACTTTTAAAATCGAAATAAAGAAAGGTGGAATTATCATGTTATATAGTGAAAAGGTTATGGATCATTTTAAGAATCCGCGAAATGTAGGCAAAATCGACGACGCAGATGGCGTAGGTGAAGTAGGAAACGCAAAGTGCGGCGATATTATGAAAATGTATATTAAGGTGAAGGACGGCGTGATTGACGATGTGAAGTTCAACACCTTCGGTTGCGGTTCAGCCATTGCGACCAGTTCCATGGCAACCGAAATGATCAAAGGAAAACCCATTGATGAGGCACTGAAGCTTTCCAACCAGGCAGTCGTAGAGGCACTGGACGGACTTCCTGCTCACAAGATTCACTGTTCCGTACTGGCAGAGGAAGCAGTGAAGGCTGCAGTGAAAGATTATTATGACAAGAATGGCATCCAGTATGATGCCTCCCAGTTCCGGCAGGTTGACTGTGCACATTGTCAGGATGAATAAATAGGCAGGGTGCCGTCTAAGCTTTTTCGCATAGAATATAGAAAACTCTTGAGGAGAATTCTATGTTGGAAAAACAACCCGACGCCTATGCAGTACTGAAGGGGAATGACAGGCATCCGGGAATCCGGGGAAATGTACTCTTTTATGATACCGGTGATGGCACGATGGTGTTCGCAGAGGTATGCGGTGTCGTGGACAAGGATGGAAAGCTTTCAAATCGTTTCCATGGCTTTCATATTCATGCCGGCAGTTCCTGTAGCGGAAATGCAGAAGATGCATTTGCTGATACAGATGGACACTTTGCTCCTTTTCCCATGCCACATCCGGATCATGCCGGAGATTTACCGCCGCTTTTGATGAATCGCGGTTGTGCCTGGATGCAGGTGCTCACGGAACGATTCAGACCGAAAGAAATTATCGGGCGGACAGTGGTATTACATGATATGTCGGATGATTTTCACACACAGCCGGCCGGTGATTCCGGTGAAAAAATTGCCTGTGGTGAAATCCATGCTGTTGCAGCACCCCTGCAATCATAAAAAGATGAAACATGAAAGGCTGTGAAAAAATGAGAAATCATTTTTTCACAGCCTTTTTATCGTATAGGAAACTTCGTTTCCGTATGATCAAAACGCTCCGCGTGGATTGCACTGCGATCTTCTGCCGCGGGTATGTATTTCCTAGCGACATGCATACTCTTTGGTTGGCATGTACTCTCTGGCGACGCACATTTCTGTGACAGACATGTACTCTCTGGCAACGCAAATACTCTCCGGCGGGCATATAGCCGCAGAAATGGAAATTTTGCCCGCGGAGGTCTTGCGATTGCTATCTTTTAATACCATTCTTGGAGTGTTATGTAAACTATATGGGCAAAAAAAGCATTATTTAATCATTTATGCCAAGCTTTTTGCTTAATTGCAGGGCAAAAAGTATGACATATGTAGAACCTTGCCCATTGCCCCTTAGACGACATATTCATTGGAGGAGTGTGAAACTGAAACGAACCCAACCAAGCCCAACAGTGCCAATACCCCGCGTATTATAAGTGGCTCGGTTTCGGTTTGGGCATTTGTTTCACAATATCCTCATATCGCGCCAGAACCGCTTTATAGTTTTCCCGCTTGTGAGGAAACTGACAATTCGTGCAGTCCTTGCGTCCTTTCTCTGTATAACGAAAATTGCCGCG
>USSP01000115.1 GCA_900557385.1 uncultured Lachnospiraceae bacterium | reverse complement strand
CCCAACTGCTCTTGTAAGTGCCAGTTCCAGATATTTTTTACAATTCTGATGTTCCTCGGCTAATAGCTCCGGATCTTCTGTCAAAAGTTCATCCACACACGCATTTGCCTGGGACAGGCCCAGTGCATCCTGATAAATATCTGCTATTTTAAAATTCATAGCTCCGCTCTGACGGATTCCGAACAAATCTCCCGGTCCCCGGAGCTTTAGATCCTCGCTGGCAATTTTAAATCCGTCATTCGACTGATTCAGGATTTCCAACCGCTGCATTGTTTCCTTTTTCTGGCTGCTGCTGATAAAAATACAATAGGACTGGGCATCCCCGCGTCCCACTCTTCCCCGCAACTGGTGCAGCTGTGCCAGACCAAAGCGTTCTGCATTTTCCACCAGCATCACAGTAGCATTGGGCACATTGATTCCCACCTCGATTACAGTGGTAGATACCAACACATCGATTTGTCTTTCTCCAAATTCCTCCATAATCTGATTCTTGATGGCAGGCTTCATCTTTCCATGAAGATAAGCAACCCGAACAGATGCGGGAAGATTATCACGTAAGGTTTCGGAATACTCCACAACGTTTTCCAGATTTTCCTCTTCTCCCGGCTCTACCATAGGACAAATGCAATACACCTGATGTCCTGCTTCCACTTCCCTGGCGATGAATTGATATGCCTTGGGGCGGTACTGTGTCCCCACTACACAATTCTTAATCGGAAGGCGGTTTGCCGGCAGTTCATCCACTACAGAAATATCCAGGTCTCCATAAAGAATGATTGCCAGTGTCCTGGGAATCGGTGTTGCGCTCATAACGAGAATATGCGGATTTTCTCCCTTACTGGAAAAGGTTTCTCTTTGCCGCACGCCAAAACGATGTTGTTCATCTGTGACTACCAAAGCAAGATTGTGATAAACTACTTTTTCCTGGATCAGTGCATGTGTTCCGATCACCACATTGACCTCTCCTTTTTCAATCTGTGCATACGCCTCCCGTTTCTGCTTCGCCGGCACGCTCCCGGTAAGCAGTACAGGACGAAAGGGTAATTGGTATTTTCTGCTTAACTCTGTCATATTTTCAAAATGCTGTCTTGCAAGCACTTCTGTGGGTGCCATCAAAGCTCCCTGACACCCGTTAGAAGCTACCAGAAGCAACGCCAGAAAAGCAAGAATGGTTTTTCCCGATCCCACATCTCCCTGCACCAGACGATTCATCACATGCTCTCCGGTCAGATCTGCTTTTATTTCCTCCCATACCCGTGACTGTGCCCCGGTCAGCTGATACGGCAGTGCTTCCAGCAATCGACTGGTATCGGCTGTTTCAATCAGCTGTCGGCTGGTCTTCAATCGTTCGTTATGCTCTTTATTTTTGCGGATCAGCAAAAGGAAGAAAAACAGTTCATCAAAGGCGAGTCGTCTCCTCGCCTGCGTCAGAATCTCCATATTCTCCGGAAAATGAATATTTTTTATGGCCTGATCGTAAGTCATCAGCTGGTATCTGGCACGGATTTTTTCCGGCAGGGGATCTGTAAGACTTACTTCCACGAGAGTCTGTCGCACGGCTTTGGTAATTGCCTGATTGGTAATTCCCTTCGTTAAAGGATAATGTGGTAAAACCGTTTCTGATAGCTTCGCAAATTCTTCTTCTCGGTAAAGCTTTGCCTGTTCAATCACCAGTTTTCCTGCTTTATTCTGCAGCATTCCCCTGAAAATATAGGTAGAACCTCTTTTTAAGGTGTTTTTCAGATAAGGCATATTAAAAAAGGTGAGAAAGATCTGTCCGGTTTGGTCTGCTACCGTATAATTTAAAATAGAGAGGTGCCGCACATGCTTTAAAGTAGGTCCTGCCGTGATCGTTCCCCGAAAAGCTACTACCTCTCCCAGATGACACTCTCCAATCGTGGCAGGGGCGTCAAACTTCTCGTATCCCCGCGGATAATATTCCAGTAAATCGCCCAAGACAAAGATGCCAAGCTTATTAAAAAGCTTGGCACTCTTTTCACCGATTCCTTTTAAATTAAGAATTGAGGTTTCTAAATTCATTGCACTTTGCGTGAGAAAAAATGATTTTCACACTACTCCACAGAAATAATGTAGTAATAAATAGGCTGTCCACCATACTGTAATTCTACATCACAGTCAGGATATTTCTCAGAAAGCTCTGCAGTCAGTTTTTCTGCATCCTTCTCGTCAATTTCGGCACCATAGTAAATGCTGACCAACTCAGCCTCGTCATCCATCATCGCATCTACCATAGCTCTGGTGATGGTATCCAAATCTCTTCCCACAGAAAGGATTCCCTTGTCACCAATTCCCATGTAGTCACCCTGTTTGATTACCTTGTCATCAATGGTGGTGTCACGAACTGCATAGGTGACCTGTCCGGTCTTCACACGGCTGATTTCCTCTGTCATTGCAGCCGTATTTTCCTCTACAGACAGATCCGGTACATAATTGATCACTGCAGTAATTCCCTGAGGAACCGTTTTGGTAGGAATCACTACGATTTTCTTATCTTCTACCAGGGACTGTGCCTGATTTGCTGCAAGAATGATGTTTTTGTTATTCGGAAGAATGTAGATTGTCTCTGCATTCACCTTATCAATCGCATCCAACATATCGGCAGTAATGGGGATCAGGGGCTGACCACCCTCAATGATGTAATCTACCCCTAACTGCTCAAAGATCTCTTTGATCCCATCCCCTACGGATACGGAGATAAATCCTGCCTCTTTTTTCTCTGCAGGCACTTCCGGTTCCGGTGTATGGGAGGCTGTCTGTACGGTAGCATTGCCACTGATCTTGGTCTCGATCTCCTGTGGCTTGTCTCCATTCATCTTGAACAATTTTTCCTGATGCTCCATCCGCATGTTATCAATCTTCATATTGGAAAGCGCACCATAAAGCAATGCCTTCTGAATAGCCAGTCCGGGATCATTGGTATGTACATGTACCTTCACGATCTCGTCGTCTGCTACTACCACAATCGAATCACCAATGGATTCCAGATAAGCCTTAAAATCCAGTTCGGTTTTAATATTAAAGTTTTTGTTCAATAGAATAATAAACTCGGTACAATAACCAAATTTAATATCCGCATTGGCCTGTGCCTCATAGTTCATGGCAGGTGCAGATGCTGTAGGCGTGGACGGGGAAATGCTAAGATCCAGTTCTTTTCCCTGGAATGCATCAAAAGCGCCCTTTAATACCTGCATCAGACCCTGTCCACCGGAATCTACCACGCCTGCCTGTTTCAGTACCGGCAGCATCTCCGGCGTTTTCTCCAATGCATCATCGGATGCTTTAATCACTTCGTCGATAAATACCGTGATATCTGTCTCGCCGGCATCTGCGAGTTCTCTCGCCTTTAAAGCACCATATTTGGCTACCGTTAAAATGGTACCCTCCTTCGGCTTCATAACTGCTTTGTAAGCTGTCTCCACAGCCTTCTCTACAGCCACCGCAAGCTTCGCCACATCCAGAGTTTCCTCTGCAGCAGCAACTTTCGTGAATCCTCTGAACAGCTGGGAAAGAATAACGCCGGAATTTCCTCTTGCTCCACGTAAGGATCCGGAAGAGATTGCCTTGCAGAGAGTCTGCATGGTGATGTCACCCATTGCTTCCAGAGAAGAAACCTCCTTTGCTGCAGACATAATGGTCATTGTCATATTGGTTCCGGTATCTCCATCCGGTACCGGGAACACATTCAACTCATTGATCCATTCTTTTTTTGCTTCCAGATTTTTCGCACCGGCTAAGAACATCCTGGTCAGCATCTTAGCATCGATTGTTGTAACGATATCCACTGGTAAATCCTCCTTAATCAATTACTCTGACACCTTCCACATAGATATTGATTTTCTCAATGTCCATGCCGGTGAATTCTTCTACTTTATAACGTACATTACTGATCAGGTTTTCCGAAACAGCAAGAATACTTACTCCATATGCCACAATGACATGGAAGTCCAGAATCAGTTTGTTGTTATGAAGGGTTACGCTGATCCCTCTGGTAATACTGTCCTTCTTAAGAAGTTTCACCAGACCATCCTTCATATTGATGCCGGCCATTCCCACAATGCCGAAGCATTCCATGGCAACAGCGCCTGCATACTGAGCGATCACTTCGTTGTTGATTACAATATTTCCCATATGTGTATTCATTGAAGAACCTTTCATATTCCTACTCCATACCTTTCCGCGCCGAAGCGCACACTTGTTACTTTTCATTACATATCAGTAACCATTCTCGTCCATTATACCCTGTTCGTCAAGAAAAGGGAATACGAAAAATAAGAATTTTATTTTTACTATTAATTTATGCTTGCAATCTCATCGGATATCTGCTATCATACTACTGTTGTGTCGGCAAAGTATGCCGTCATGAAAGGAAAAACAGTATACACGCGGTTGCGTCGCCAAGGAGGTGCAGACAATGGCAAAATGTGATATTTGTGGTAAGGGCGTTCATTTTGGTAACAACGTGAGCCATTCTCATAGAAGATCTAACAGAATCTGGAATTCCAATATCAGAAGCGTTAAATGCAATGTTAATGGTACTCCGAAGAGAATGCACGTTTGCTCCAGCTGCTTAAGAAGCGGTTTAGTTGAAAGAGCTTAATACGTTCAAAAGCAAAGGACTCGATGAAAATCGAGTCCTTTTTTTATACCAGTCCCACTCTTCTGTCTCATATAATGTTACGGTATTCATATTCGTCCCTCAACCGCTCATACTCTGCATTGATCTGCTTAACCATCTCATGATCTCCGCACAAATTGTCCGGATGGTAAATTTTCATGAGATCCTTATATCTTTTCTTAAGTGCAAGCAGACTGTTGACTCCTCCGAACAGACCGCCTTCTATCTGTGCTGTCCCGTAGCCATAGACATCCCGCGTTCGTTCCTGCTCTGCCCGTTCTTCAAAAAGCTGCCTGTCTTTTTCAAATTTCCGCTTATCCATATCCAGCTGCCGGAAACCATCCTGTAATATGGCAAGCTTCTTTTCAAAAAACAGATTGTCCTCCTTCAGTCGTTTCTGCTCCATCATAAGACGTTGATGCATAATATTGAGGTCTGTTTCTTTCTCCTCAATCCTGGTAGTTCGTTCTTCCAGTTCCTGCTTCAACGCTTCAACCCGAACATTTTCCTTGAAAAGCCATGCCTTGAGTTCTTCCATTTTCTCATAGCTGGTATAGCTCTCCACCCCATGAAAGGTGATTTTTTCTCTGTTCATTCCCGCCCCGCATTACTTACAAAAACACAAATTATACCAAAGCAAAAGCAACATAAAAATGAGAATCACTCCGATAATCACATCCGACACCAGTAACATCACCAGAATTCCTACTGCAATCCAGAAACAGATAAAACCGCCCATTCTTCCCATAATGCCACCGTTGCACTCATTCTTATAGATAGCTTATGCCGGTTCTTCCTTTTGGTTACTGTTCCTGTTCCTTCTCCGGAAAAGCGATGTCCACGGCTGCATCATCGGGAATCATCTCGTCCTTTTTGGTTGTGAACTTATCTACAATATCAGGAATCATGTCAAGCACCTTGGTCATCGCATCCTGGTTACGGACATTCACCAGCTTGGTGGAACCGTTTTTGATAACCAGTACTGCACTGGGAGTCATCTTTCCGCCCAGGCCGCCACCACCGCCATTTTTCTTTTCTCCTGCAGATGCGCCTGCACCCACGCCAAAGGTCACATCCACCAGAGGCAAAATAATGGTATCGCCCACTGTCGTTGCCTCTCCTACCACCGTTTTGGTAGTAAGAACCGAGTTCATTCCTTTTAATAACGATTCTACGATGCTGTTCATGTTATTGTCTGCCATCAGTTTTCCTCCTGCTTCCATTTATTAATGAGTTCTCGCAATTCCTTATTTCCATATATCTGCAATGCCAGGATGCCCACCGTTGCCAGGCGGATGCGCCCCTTGCATTGTATCTTTCCTTCTACGATCTGCCGTTCAAAGTCCGCTTCTATATCAAATTTAT
>USSP01000114.1 GCA_900557385.1 uncultured Lachnospiraceae bacterium | reverse complement strand
CCGCTTTAAGTTCCAAAAAGGCAAGTTCATCCGCACCTGCACGATCGTAAGCTGCCGCCACTTCTGCCGGATCACCGGCATCTCTGGGATTTAGAAAATTTACACATTTGACTACACGTCCGTCTTTTACATCCAAGCAGGGAATAATTCTCTTGGTATACATGCTGTCTTATCCTCTCGTCACATTGATAAAATTCCGAAGAATCTGTAATCCCACATCAGAACTTTTTTCTGGGTGGAACTGACATGCAAATACATTATCCTTCTCCACCGCGGCATGAATGTGTGTGCCACCATATTCCGTGGTTGCTGCCACTATATCTTCCTCTTTCGCTTTCAGGTAATAAGAGTGCACAAAATAAACATACGAGTCCTCTGCTAAACCATGAAACAGCCGGCTCTCTCTGGGAAACTTCAGGGAATTCCAACCGATATGAGGAATTTTAATTCCCGGTGCATCCGGGATTCGCTGAATGGTACCCGGCAAAATATTTAGCCCTTTCACGCCGGGAGTCTCCTCGCTGGATGCAAATAAAAGCTGCAATCCCAGGCAGATCCCCAAAAACGGGGTTCCCTGTTCCACCACTTCATGAATCACTTCTTCCAGCCCGTAGCTGCGTATTTTCCCCATCGCATCTCCGAAAGAACCTACTCCGGGGAGAATCACATGATCGGCCTTAAGAATCGTCTCACGGTCTCTGGTAACTACCGCTTCCTCACCCAGAAACTGTACTGCCTTCTCCACACTTTTTATATTGCCTGCATCGTAGTCGATTATTGCAATCATGTCGTATGCCTTTCTATCGGATCTCATTCTGTCAAATACTGCTCTTCTCCCAGTATGCCACTGGTATTTTCATTGTCTTCTTCTGCCGGAGCAGATGTATTCTCATCTGTGTTCGAATCCTTCTGAACAGCTTGCTGATCCCCTTCTTTTCCTATCTTTTCCAGATAATAATCCAGATTCTCATAAGGGTCTACATAGTCATACCCACCCAGAATCGCTTCCAGATGCAGTGTATAACACAAGTCATCATCTTCCTGTACAATATCCAGTGCTGTGTCCTCGTCAATTCCGTATACATCCTGAAGAGTGTTTAAAATTTTCTGGTAACGGATGCTGATTTCATCGGAGGCTCCATTGGTTTGTGCATATGCATACAACTCTTCATATTCAGCCACACCCTGCATTAAGGCGTCCAATGCTTCCTTCTCCATTCCAAAGGAATGATAACTTTCATAGGCATCCAGACGTTGCTGCATTTTCAAAATGGAGTACGCCTGATTGTAAAGCACTTGATCCTTTTCCTTCAGTTCATATCCGTAAAAGGCTTCATAGGCTTCTTTATAATCATGATTATAAAAAGCTTTCCGCGCACTGCCCAGAGCCTTCAGCCGGGGAACCTGGCTGGTAATCAGATAAATTCCTCCAAAAATCGTTAATGCAAGAAGTGCCACCACAAAAATCAGCTTTTTAGGAAAAGCTTTTCGGTTGCTATTTTCATTCTTTGCTTCCTTCGGTGGCTTTTCCTTCTTCGGCTTTTTCGGCTTTGCTGACTTTTTCTCCTGTGCCGCTTTTTCCTTTTCTTTTTTGGCCTGCTCCTTCTGCTCTTTTTTCTCCTGCTTTGCCTTCAGCTTCGCTGCTTTTTTTTCTGCTTTCCGGTCAGCCGCTTCTTTATCTAATCCCTGCAGTATTGCAGCATTCTCATCACTTAGATTTTCTTCCCCGATTCGCTCTTCCGAAGGGATTTCTTCATCCAACGCTTCTTCTGTGAACAGATCTAATAATTTCTGGAAGAAACCTTTCTTTTTAGGTCTCTCTGCCTCTGTATTCGCTTCCTGTTCTGCTGCAGCTTTGCTCTTTTTATCTTTCTTACTCTGTTTTTTCCGTTTCTTTTCAGGCACTGCTTCGTCCGCAGGATCCATTTCCTCAGAATTCGCGGCATCCTGCCCGGAATCAGGCTTCTGCTCCTCTTCCGGATCATCTGCTGTCAGACTGGCAAAAATATCATCATCCAGATCCGGATTTTCATCTTTCTCTTCGGACCGCTCAGGCTGCATACTTGCTGCCTGGATCAAAGCTTCAATCTCATCCTGAGACATCTGCTTCATATCATTAACATCCTGCACAGAGGAAGCGTTCTTCTCTTCGTCATTTTCTTCCGGTACAGATGCTTCTTCTGCGGTTGGTTCTTCTTCCGGTACAGTTGCTTCTTCTGCGGTTGGTTCCTCTTCCGGTACAGCTGTTTCTTCTGCGGTTGGTTCTTCTTCCGGTACAGATGCTTCTTCCGCGGATGATGCCTCTTCCGATACAGGTAACGCTTCCACAGGCTGCGCATCTTCCTGGGCAGATGCTACTTCCTCTTCCGCAATGGGCATTGCCTCTTTATCCTGAGCCTCTCCGTTTTCTTTGGCAAGCAAATTCTCCAACGATGTAGTAATTACATCCTCGGTTGGCATTTTTCCTATAGAATTTTGATTTCCACCACTTTCCTCCCACTCACGATCTTTGTCATGACTGAGTTGTGCAATAATATCTCGATCTGGAAACCGAGATTCCAGTGGTTCTGACTGCGCATCTGTCTCCTGCAAGGAATCTAACAGACTATCCAAATATTCTTCATCATTGGCATTCACAAAAAATCCCTACTTTCGCCATAATAGACTAAATATGCTTAATTCTATCATAGAATTCCGTATCACACAAATTTATTTGCAAAAAAATCCACGGGGTCTTCCTTCACACCGATTCCTCGTCCTTCTACATGATCAGGAAATTGATAAAGCGATTTGTGTATACGGAACATCGTTGCCTTGCGGTTATAGGCAGTCACCTTTTCAAAGGGCCAACGAATAACGGTGGGAAACTTCATTCCGGCTCCCAGTTCTAATATACAAACCTTTCTGTTTACCGTACCCTCCAGCCATTTTGTATATATCTCCCACTCACTCAAATATCCCTGCTCGTTGTATTGTTGCGCATATACATTATTAAATACAAGAGGCTTTCCACACTTTGGACAAACCTGTTCAGCGGGCATAGCAGGTACCATACGATCCGTTCCTTTTGACTGAAACATCTGAACATATTCCTTTGCCCATATCTTCCACGCGTCCTGCGGTTTTTCCCACACACCTTCACAACCATTGGAGCACTGCAGTTTCCGATAACCTCCACACGGCGTTACAATTCGATCCTGACGAAAAGTCTCCCCACTTTCTGTGATCGGTTGGTACAAAATATCATCAGTATTCACCGAAATGCAAAAATAATTTTTATCACAAATTAAATTCCATAAATTTTTATATGCACTATAGCGGGCAGCATCCCCTGCCTCCTGCAACCTGCACTGGCATACCAGATACCCTAACGCCTGCTCTCCCAGCGTTTCATCCGCAAATACTTCAGGCCGTTCGTTCATAATCTGCTTTTCAGAAATTCCAAAATCTTCTCCGATTCCTACTAACACCAGATCCGCGTCTTCCACTGTTTTTTTTATTTGTTCTACCATCTTTCCTCTACTTTCCGAAGCATAATTTTCGACATTCTTTGGAGCACAACTCCACCATACGATCAAAAAAATGCCACCTGGCAGTTACGTCAGATGGCATTACTGTTTACCTTCACTATTTGTCTAACACCAGTTCATCAATCACTTTTACAAGGTTTCCAATTTCCGGTTTGGACAGCTGTGCATCAGCTCCAAGAGCTTCTCCCTTTTTCTTCATTTCCTCATTTACAAGAGATGAGAAAATAATCAATGGAATCTTCTTCATATTGTCATTTGTCTTAACCAGCTTCGTAAGGCGGTGTCCGTCCATCAAAGGCATCTCAATATCTGTGATAATGCAGTGTACTTTCTCACGCACATTGCCTGCTTTTTCAAACTCCTGCAGCTTATCCCATGCCTCCTGACCGTTGGTTGTCACGATCAGATTTCCGTATCCCGCTTTCTTCAGACAATCTGTGATCAGACTGCTCAGCAATGCAGAATCCTCTGCGATCAGAATATTTGCATCACTTCTGGAACGTCCCTTGAACTCTTCCACATCATGTACACGAAGACCTGTTTCCGGACTAATGCTTGAAACAATCGACTCAAAATCAAGAATAACAACCAGCTTATCATCCATCTTGATAACACCAGTGGAAACGCTTCCGTCCTGGCCATTAATGGTAGAATCCGGCTTGATAATCTCATTCCAGGAAACACGATGGATACCGATTACCTGATCCACATGGAATGCAATATTAAGCTTATTAAAATTGGTTATAATAAACAAGCCCTTCTGTCCGTCATCTTCGATTCCCAGACAATTCTTAAGATTGATGACCGTAATCATCGTATCTCTCGGCATAAAAATACCTTCTACACTCGGATGTGCATTCGGCACCGGTGTAACCTTCTGATATGACAGGATTTCCTTAATCTTTGCCACATTAATACCGTAATGATTGTCCGCCAGAGTAAACTCCAGAATCTCCAGCTCGTTTGTTCCTGACTCTAACAGAATATTCGTATCCATATGTATCCTCCCGAATTCTTATATTGTTTTTATTATAACATAAAATAAATGCATTTTACATTTTTACCCGATAAGTTGTTCCGTCGATCTCCACCAGGAGTGTCTCGTTCGTAATCGACGACGCAGTATCCTTTGCTATCTCAAAAAGCATGACTGCCGATGTCTTCTTCCCGGCTTTCAGTTTCACCGTAGAGGAAGAAAGTTCCTTATTGCTGAACGTCATCTTCTCTCCGATTCGATTGCTTCCATCAAACATTCCATAAAATGTATTCTTCAAAGAAGATGTATCGTATTTTACCGTTTTCTTACCGGAATTGGTAATTACAAAGTTCATAACCAAAAGCGTATTTCCTTCTCCTGCATTCACGGAAAAATAGTTGCCTTCCTTGTATGCATCGGAAACTTTATATCCCTTATAGGTAATCTTAAGAGATGTATCACATCCAAGCGCATCCGCAAGAGAAACTTCCGGATAATTCGATAAATCCTCTCCACTTCCCTGTTCTCCACCGGATTCTGAAGCTGCCTGCGTATCCTGCTGCCCCTTCGAATCTTCCTGCGACTTTTGTTCTTTGTTTGTGGTATCCTCTTCCTGCGGCTTATCACTTGTCATACCATCCTTCTGACGGATGTTATGCTTACCGATCGCATATGCGGCGTACTGCGTGATCAGAGTTTCCTCATCCTCCGTCAGTTCATACATTTGCGTCCCACAGCCGCTGATCAGAAGAACCGTTGCCGACAACACCGCCAGCAGACGCATTCCTTTCTTCATATCGTCCTCTAAACCTCTTGTCACTTTTGCCCTATAAAACAGTTTTATAGTACCATAATTTGTAAAACAATACAACAATTTTCGAACAATTTAGCCCTGACTCTCCAATTCCATCCAAAATTCCACACCATCCTCATGATTGATGACACCGCATTTCTGATGAAAAGAGTCCATAATCGCCTTCACAATGGATAAACCAATGCCGCTGCCGCCATATTCTCTCGTTCTTGCTTTGTCTACCTTGTAGAATTTTACCCAGATTTTCTCAAGATCCTCCTCCGGAATCGGCTCACCGGTGTTAAACACACTTGTACGCACCAGATTATCATGATACGAAAAGCGGATTTCAATCCGGCGTTCCCCATCCGCATGGTTCATCGCATTCGTCAGATAGTTGGTAATCACTTCCTCCACCTTGAACTCGTCGCCCCACACATAGACCGGTCCATCATGATAAAACGAGATATTTACCTGTTTCTGCGCCGCCATAATCGAAGAAGACTGCAGGACACCATCGATCAGTTCCGTAATATCAAAACGCGCCATCTCAACTGTATCATTGCCAAATTCCAACTGATTCAAAGTCAGGAGTTTCTTTACCATCTTGTTCATTTTGTCTGCTTCGTCCATAATGACATCGCAATAGAAATCACGGCTCTGTGCATCATCATTGATGCACTCCTTTAAACCTTCCGAATATCCCTGAATCAAAGCAAGCGGTGTCTTAAGTTCGTGCGATACATTCGATAAGAACTCTTTTCTCATCTCATCGATCTGTTCCTTCTTTGCAATGTCCTGCTGCAGGCTGACATTCGCGGTCTTCAGTTCACTGATCGTCTCTTCCAAAAG
>USSP01000113.1 GCA_900557385.1 uncultured Lachnospiraceae bacterium | reverse complement strand
GTATTTCAGTACTGCTCTGGTAGATTCAATATAATCGGTGCTGATATAACGCCCCCGTCGTTCCTGACAAAGCTGCATAATCGATCCGATATATTCTGTGGAAACCATGATTTCTGCAGAGACAATAGGTTCTTCCATATGTTCAATCTCAGAAGGATCCGGTAGGTTGGAAGGATTGGTCAGTTCAATCATACTTCCGTCCGTCTTATATACCTTATAAATAACACCCGGAGCGGTAGTCACCAGATCCAGGTTGTACTCCCGCTCCAGTCTTTCCTCAATAATATCCAGATGCAGGAGTCCCAGGAAACCACAACGGAAGCCAAAACCTAATGCAATGGAGGTTTCCGGCTCGTAATACAGGGAAGCATCGTTTAACTGCAGTTTTTCCAATGCATCCCGTAAATCTGTGTATTTGGAGGCATCTGCAGGATAAAGACCACAGTATACCATGGGATTAACCTTTTTATAACCCGGCAGGGGTTCTGCGCAGGGATTGTCCAAATCCGTCACGGTATCGCCCACTGCCGTATCTTTCACGTTTTTAATGGAAGCGGTAATATAACCTACCATTCCTGCAGACAGCTCCTCACAGGGAATAAACTGTCCGGGACCAAAATAACCCACTTCCACCACATCGGCGGTAGCCCCTGTCGCCATCATCTTAATCCTGGTTCCTTTACGCACTGAGCCATTGCGGATCCGGCAAAATACAATAACGCCTTTATAGGAGTCATACAGGGAGTCAAAAATCAACGCCTGCAAAGGTGCTTCCGGATCCCCATTGGGTGCAGGGATTTTATGAACGATCTGCTCCAGCACATCCTCGATACCAATTCCGTTTTTGGCTGAAATCAGCGGAGCATCCTGTGCTTCGATACCGATCACATCTTCGATCTCTTCAATCACTTTCTGCGGTTCTGCACTGGGAAGATCAATTTTATTAATGACCGGAAACACATCCAGATCATGATCCAGTGCCAGATAAACATTGGCAAGGGTCTGTGCCTCGATTCCCTGTGCTGCATCCACCACCAGAATCGCCCCATCACAGGCTGCCAGTGCACGGCTGACTTCGTAGTTAAAATCCACGTGTCCCGGGGTGTCGATGAGATTGAACATATACTCCTCGCCATCCTTTGCCTGATAGATAATCCGAACCGTCTGAGCCTTGATGGTAATTCCACGCTCCCGTTCCAGTTCCATATTATCCAGAACCTGATCCTGCATCTCACGGCTGGTGAGAAGCCCTGTTTTTTCTATGATTCGATCCGCCAGTGTAGACTTGCCGTGGTCGATATGTGCCACGATACAGAAGTTGCGGATATTTTTCTGGTTAAACTGTGCCATACTATTCTCCATTCTTACGTTGCTACCTTATCTAATACTATAGGATAGCACGGTGTCCAACATTTTGGCAAGCAAAACACAGCTATTCCAGGCCTCCTGCTCTGTGTTATTTTGCGCCCCCAGTTCAATCAGGATGCTTCGCGGACGCAGATGCATATTGTAGCGATAACCTTTGAGATAAATTTTTCTGGCACATCCGGGAAAGAGTGCATCCGACGCCAACTGCAGCTGATAGGAGGTCGCCAGATTTTCCTTTTGATACGGATTAGGAAAAGCTTCCAGTGCTCCTGCACTCCTGGTATAGCTTAAGCCATTGAAAAACATATAGCGCGCCACCGTTTTTTCTCCTACCTGCTGGATCAAATGCGCATTGCTGTCCACTTCATCCCGATGCAGATCAATCACCACCTGAATCTCCGGATACTGGTTCAATACCTCCTGTAATGCCGGAAGGGCTTTTCCATAAGCGTAATCTCTCCCCTCTGCATCAAAGCTCTGTGTTATATGTAACACCCGGTAGCCATACTGTTTCTCCAGCAGATTCGTCAGAAATTCTCCCGCTCCCATCACGCCGTTAGGAGGGGCATATTGGGTAGAATCCTCATACTGTTCCAGACTATGGGTATGATAGATCAAAATATCATACTCGCCTTTTCCCCCTTTGGTAATCCCCACCGGGCAGGTCACCAGTTCCGGTGCTGAAATTCCCACGGTTGTGGCATCCGTGGAGGTATCCACCGTATACCAGTTATGTATGAGATAATTGTAATCCCACCATGCATTATCAATGAGTGCCTGGGCAAAAACAGGTTGCGACTGTACCCGGGCAATCTCCATAGCCCAGGAATCTGCCATGGATTCCTGCAGTCTTTTTTCAAAATCATGGGGACTTTCTTCTTTCCCCTCATCCGTTTGCAGATAATCTTCCTTTGACGGATTTGCAGGCACATTTTCCCTAAGGATTTCCTCCTCCTTCTCCTCTTCTGTTCTGGTAATCTGTGGAAGATTTTCTGCTCTTTCCGGTTTTAGCTCATACTTTGTTTCTTTCTCTATTTCTTTCTCTATTTCTTTCTCTGTTTCTTTCTTTGCCGTTTCCAGCAGATATAGTTTCTCATAGACATACCAGGGAAAGGATTGCGCCACCATCTCATGTACCAGCTGTTTCGCATTTTGCGGATGCTCTTCCTGGGAAAAGGAAAGCAGTGGAAGGGATCTGCACACCGCAGTTTCCTCCCACTGGTCATACGCTTTACGATAAAAGCAATCCTCATCGTCATCTCCGAACTGCAATACCATAATTCTGATCACTAATGCTGCTAAAAGCACCAGAAACAGCAGTATCGAAAGTTTTCTGCAGGAAATCCGCACCTTCTTGCCCCCTTTATCTATTAGGACAATATATGCAATCAATCCGGATTCAATGCTTCGTTCACAGCCTCTGCCACCGTAAGACTCAAGGTTGCAATCACAGCATCAATATCCTTTCCTGTCACATACATATTGTGTAACTCCGTTGTACTGCTATTCCAGTCCTTAACCGCATCATGAACAATCGTAGCAGCATCTACTACCGTAGGAATGCCAATGGCAATCACCGGAACACCAAGGCTTTCCCTGGTCATGGCATGACGGTTATTACCGACACCGCTTCCCGGATGGATTCCGGTATCGGTAATCTGGATGGTACGGTTTAATCGTTTCGTGCTCCGCGCCGCCAATGCATCAATAGCAATAATCAGATCCGGATTGGTCTGCATTGTAACGCCCCGCACAATTTCCGCACTCTCCATACCGGTGCGCGCCATCACTCCCGGCACGATACTGCTCACCTGATTCATCCGTTCCCGATTATATGCCGCTGTACCAAATTCCAGAATGATATGGCGATTGATAAAAAGGTGATCCACAGCTGCCGGTCCTAAGGCGTCCGCCGTAACATCCCGATTTCCCAGTCCTACCACCAGTACGGATTTTTCCTCCTTCGTTTCCGGTAAAAGTTCCCGCAAGGTTTCTGCCAGCTTTTCCGCAATTTGATGATGATGCTCCTCTTCTTCATCACAAAGGAAAGGGGACTCCAGCGTAATATAGGTTCCGATAGGTTTTCCCATGATTTTTGCGCCGTTTTTCGTTTCAATCACAACCTTCGTCACCTTTAATTCCAGTTCCCGGTCATAGGATTCCTCCAATGTTACTCCCCGAATCTCCTCTGTCTGCCCCCGGACGGCTTCCCGTGCCTCCAGTGCCAGATCTGTACGAATTTCCATGCTATACCTCCCTATTCCGGACATATTCGTTATAGCAAAACCATTCCACCCGTTCTGCCCGGATTTGTGCAACAAGATATCATATATTTTTTACAAAAAATAAAGAAATATGTATTGACATTCCTGTTCTCTTACTCTAAAATATACAGCGTATGTTTACATTAGATCGTCCGTGTCCGGCTTTAATGTGACATGAAATACAAAGTGATTCCGGAAATGAGAGGTGAAAGAGCATGGCAAATATCAAGTCTGCTAAGAAGAGAATTTTAGTAAACAGAACCAAAGCTGAGAGAAACAAAGCTATCAAGTCTGGTGTTAAGACCGCTGTTAAGAAAGTAAACGCTGCTATCGAGGCTGGCGATAAGGCTGCTGCAAGTGCTGCACTGTTAAACGCTACTTCTACTATCGATAAAGCTACTTCTAAGGGCGTATATCACAAGAATACTGCTTCCAGAAAAGTTTCTCGTCTTGCTGCTGCTGTCAACAAGATGGCTTAAGTTTTCAACGATAGATTTTAAAAGGTGTTCTGCTGACACCTGAACATAAAAAAGACCTCATCCCGTCAGTGAGGTCTTTTTTTAATCTCTTTTTTACTATACCAATGCTTTCCCAGCATCCTTACACTGGGCAATCACATCGGCATCCGGGGTTTCGTGTGCAAGGACACACGGGCATGCAAGCACAGCCTCATCTGCCAGACACTCACTCTCCCAGGTACGCATCCATTCGCCGTCACCCCATCCGTATGATCCAAAGAGTGCAATTTTTTTGCCGGAAAGCTTGCTCTCGCACTCCCGAAACATGGGTTCAAACTCACTCTCCTCCAATACCTCTGCTCCCATGGCAGGACATCCGAAAGCGATGGCATCAAAATCGTCCATCTTGGAAGCATCGAACTCCCCTGCAAAAAATACGGTTGCCTCTCCGCCTGCTTCCTGGATTCCTTCCATCACCGCGGTTGCCATCTGTGCGGTATTGCCGCTTCCGCTCCAATATACCACTGCTACTTTACTCATGTTAAACCAACCTTTCTGTGAACGGCACATTTGCTGTCCGTCACTGTTACTTTATGAAACCTAACGGAATTTCTTCCATTATTTCCTACTTCAACAAACTGCACCCGGCTGTTTGCACGACTTTGAAGTTTCCTTCTACACTGCCACTGTCAGCTGCAGTACACTTCGGCGTCCTTCTTTCCACAATCGTCCGTAAACATCCTGACACTTACGAAACCTGGCAAAGGTTCTGCCTGCTTCTGCAGCATCCCCATACACCTTCCAGTAACCGGTGCATTTACTATTATGCCCCCGATTTTCCATAAAACCGATAACATCCTCCACGGGATAACCGAGAAACAAGCCTATTTCATGGGGAAAGCTACCTTTTACCTGTAACCGGGTTTTCAGATAGGCAATGGCATTTTCTACCGATTCTGTCACTTCATAGCCACACCGTGCCAATAGCGGCTCCACGCCATCTCTATGTAAATCCCTATCCAATGCGATCCGGCGGTATACATAAACCAACGCCCATCCCTTCGTCTGATATAAAATCTCTACCGATACTCCTTTGGCAGCAAACCGGTCATTCCACTTTTCCACGGACTCTTTTAGTTCATCTTCCCGGTCATACCTGTAACGAAACAGATTTGCTGTTTTTAGAGATGCCAATGTAGGGGAACAATTTTCAATCAGATAACGCTCGAACATGCTTACTCCTTTGCTGCTTTGTAGTTAGTTGTATCTAACCTCTTTCTTTGAAAAAAGGCATTTCCGGTGTAGGGAAATGCCCTTTTCAAGAAATATTATGTCAGTCAGTAGTTAGTCTTATCTAACTGTGTTTATCATATCATGCGGCGGATTTCCCGTCAAGACTCTTTATTGAGAATAATTGCCGTTACCGTTTCCCGCATCTCATTCCGTCAATCCTTTCTTCTAAACGTTAAACGCCCTGATTCCGGGATGAACCGCAGCCTCGCCCAGTTCCTCTTCAATGCGCAGAAGCTGATTGTATTTCGCCATACGGTCGGAACGGCTCAAAGAACCGGTCTTGATTTGGCCGCTGTTCGTAGCCACAGCGATATCGGCAATCGTAGCGTCCTCAGTCTCTCCCGAACGGTGGGAAGTAACCGTTGTATAACCATGGCGATGAGCCATCTCGATGGCATCCAAAGTTTCGCTGAGCGAACCGATCTGGTTCACCTTGATTAAGATGGAATTGGCACACCCCATGGCAATACCCTTGGACAAGAAGTCCACGTTGGTCACAAACAAGTCGTCGCCCACCAACTGGCAGCGTCCGCCGATACGCTCCGTCAACTTCTTCCAACCGTCCCAGTCATTCTCGCTCATACCGTCTTCAATAGAATCAATCGGATACTTCGTGATTAATTCTTCCAAGTAAGCGATCTGCTCGTCTGAAGTACGCTTCTTACCCTTTTCACCCTCGAAAATGGTATAATCGTACACTCCATTTTTATAGAACTCGGAGGAAGCGCAGTCCATACCGATCATCACATCCTTGCCCGGTACATAGCCGGCAGCCTTAATGGCTGCGATTATGGATTCAAGAGCATCCTCAGTGCCATCCAACGAAGGAGCAAAACCGCCTTCATCGCCTACTGCCGTACTGAGTCCACGGTCGTGAAGCACTTTCTTCAAGGCATGGAACACTGA
>USSP01000112.1 GCA_900557385.1 uncultured Lachnospiraceae bacterium | reverse complement strand
GCGCTCTTCCGATCTGCTTCTTGAATGAAAATGCGTTACAGAAGCTTTCCGATACTGTTTTTTTACCCGGATCTTTGTTCTTATATTTGATGAAAAGGAGATTTACAGAACTTCTCTTTTTATTCCTTCTTTCCATGACATTCCTGGGAAAAGTGGGAATGAATTTATATCTGATTTGGACTGGCGGGTTACAGGGAATTTTTGTTATGGCATTGATGCAACAATATTCATGGAAAGGGGTGGGACTGTTTCTGGTAGCAATGTTTCCGCAATGCATCTTTCTGGTGCCGTCTGTGTGGCTCCTTTTTAATTTGAACCGGAGGCTTTATACCAAGGCTTATCGTTTACGCTGCGGGGGAGCATGTACAGAGCGGAGGGCTTTGTTTAAAGAAGCAGTTTTTTGCATGGGAATGTACAGTGCTGCAACCTGGTTACAATGTTATGTGAATCCTTTTTTGCTGCAAAAATATTTACACTTATTTTGAAGTTTTTTTCACCACATATAGTAGACATAATTTTCCTTTTTTCGATATCTTGTACTCTGGAGCCAAAAGACAGTAAAACCGCGTAAATACGCCGGAAAATCCATTTGCTTTTCCTAAAGATAGCTTATATAATGGACATTATCAACGCATTTTTGTTGACATAACAAGAGGGGAAGGCAGTACTTTAAATGGAAAAAGAAATTGATCAATTTATATCTTATTTACATAATACGAAGAAGACTTCAGAGAATACAGAGATGTCTTATCGCAGAGATTTAAATAAGGTATCCAATTATATGAGGGAGCAGGGAATTCGCGGAGTATCAGAAATCACCGTAACACATTTACATTCCTATATTCTATATTTAGAGAAGAATCATTTCGCAGCAGCTACGATTTCCAGAAACATTGCTTCTATCAAGGCTTTTTATCATTATCTTTTTAAAGAAGGAATGGTAACGGAGGACATTTCCGAGGCTTTGAAACCGCCTAAAATCGAAAAGAAAATCCCGGAAATCCTGTCAGAGGAGCAGGTGAACCGTCTGCTGGAACAGCCCGGAACGACGAGTCCGAAAGAAATCAGGGACAAAGCGATGCTGGAATTGCTTTATGCTACCGGAATCCGTGTGACGGAACTGATTTCTCTGAAAGTAACGGATGTAAATCTGAAGCTTGGATTTATCGTGTGTCGGGATCATAATAAAGAACGTGTCGTTCCTTTTGGAAGAGAAGCGAAGAATGCCTTACTTCATTATTTGGAAGCAGCACGGAAAGATATGATTGAGAATGAGGACGAGGACACTTTGTTTGTCAATTATTCCGGACAACCTATGAGTCGTCAGGGATTTTGGAAGTTGATCAAATATTATGCGAAGAAAGCCGGAATCCAGGAGGATATCACACCTCATACCCTGCGCCATTCCTTTGCAGCGCATCTGGTGGAGAATGGAGCGGATTTGCGCAGCGTCCAGGAGATGTTAGGACACTCGGACATTTCCACAACCCAGATTTATGCGACCATGAATCATAATCATATCCGGGAAGTTTATGCGAAAGCACATCCCAGAGGATAGGGCAGATTGTAAAACAGAATTACGGAATTCAAAAGGACCCATCGATTTGATGAGTCCTTTTTTAGTTCTGTGTGAAAATGACAAGTATTAGATCAAATCTGCCGTATCCAGAATCAGACGCTCGGAATCTTCCCAGCCCAGGCAGGCATCGGTAATGGATTTTCCATAAATGCCTTCACCGATTTTCTGATTTCCTTCTACTAAATAACTTTCCACCATCACACCTTTTACCAGTTTGCGGATGTCGTTGTTCAGACGGCGGCTGTGGAGCACTTCTTTTACAATACGAATCTGCTGCTCAAACTGCTTGTTGGAATTGTTGTGGTTAGAATCAATAATTGCGGCCGGATTTTTCAAATCCCGTTCATTGTACAGCGCCAGAAGATTGCTCAAATCCTCATAGTGATAGTTGGGAATACTCCGTCCGTATTTGTTCACGGAACCACGCAGTACCGTGTGTGCCAGGTCATTACCATTGGTGTTTACCTCATAGCCCCGATAGGTGAAGGAGTGGGGGTGCTGTGCCGCATAAACGGAATTCAGCATGATGGAGAAGTCACCACTGGTAGGGTTTTTCATGCCGGCAGGCACATCAAAACCACTGACAGTCAGACGGTGTAACTGATCCTCCACGGAGCGGGCACCGATTGCCACATAGGAGAGGATGTCCGAGACATAGCCCCAGTTATCCGGGTAAAGCATTTCATCTGCGGCAGTCAGCCCGGTTTCCTGCATGGCGCGGATATGCATTTTCCGCATGGCAATCAGCCCGGCGAGGAAATCTTCTTTTTCCTCCGGGTTAGGCTGATGTACGATTCCTTTATAGCCATCTCCGGTGGTACGGGGTTTGTTGGTATAAATCCGGGGAATGAGAATCAGTTTTTCTTTTACCTTGTCATTGAGTCTGGCAAGGCGGTTGACATACTCACAGACGGAATCTTCGTTGTCTGCGGAGCAGGGACCGATAATCATCAGAAATTTGTCACTTTCGCCGGTGAGAACCTTGCGAATCTCCAAATCCCGTTCCGCTTTTATTTTTTTGCAGTTTTCCGGCACAGGGTAGGATTCACGAATTTCCTCCGGTGTCGGCAGTAATCTTACGAATGTAAATGCCATAATCTTTTGTCCTTTTCTGATTGAGCCTTTTGGAACGGGGCTTTGACCGGAATGTGAGCATCCCGGAAAGCATAGCCGCATGGCTCTGAATCGTTACGGCTCATTATAATATAAGAATCCCCGCAGTGCAAGAAGGCAAGCACCTGCACAATAGATTTCTCCGGCTAACAGGCCCCAGAGATACCCCTGGATGCCCCAGAGAGGAATCCCATAAAATACAAAGAGCAGGCGAATCACCATGGAGGAGACATGGAGCAGGAAGGAGGTGGAGGTGCGTCCAAGGCCGTGGAGAATACTGGTGAGAGTGGTGCTTACATAGAGAAAAGGACAGAGAAACCCCAGCGCCAGAATATAAGTGCCTGCCAGTGGCTCGTTAAATAAAAATGTTCCCAGGAACCGTCCCCTTCCCAGAAAGAAACAGGTTGCCGCAAAGCCGATAAACAGACTGTAGAGGATGCACTTGCGGATGGCTGTGGTAATCTGTCCACGGTTTCCCGCGGCCTGGGCGGAAGAGATGGTGGGGAGCAGCAGCACAGAGACGGAGCCGGTGAGTACATTGGGAAAAAGAATCAAGGGCAGACTCATGCCGGTTAGGATACCGTAAAGTTCCAGGGCACGGGTAGCAGTCAGCCCATACTGCTGCAAACGCAGAGGAATCTGGATTGCCTCGTAGCTTTGGAGAAGATTTAAAACGATGCGGGTCAGCACCAGAGGCGAGGACATGGCAACCAGTTTTCCGGTGTAGCTGCAAAAGGCAGCTAGGGGAAAGTCTGACAGGGAAAAGGTAATCTGCCGTCTTTTCAGATACCAGTACCAGGAGAACAGGGAAAAAAAACAGGAAACTGCCTCGCCAGCCACACTTCCAACGGCAGTGAGTGCGATGCCGGGAGTCATTCCCTGTTTCAGATAAAAACCATAGAGTACAAATACGGTTGCCACTCTTGCAAGCTGTTCCAATATTTGGGAGGCAGCGGGAATTTTTGTGTGCTTCCGTCCATAAAAATAACCGTTAAAGCAGGAGTGAATACTTGCTAAGGGAAGGGAAAAGGCAAGAATCCGCAAAAGCACTGCACAACGGCTTTCCCGGAGAATCTGCGCTGCCAGCCAGTCAGACTTTGTATAAATGCCGATGGCACAGAAAAGGGAAATCAGACCGGAGAGAAAAAGTCCGGCAAAAAGAACATGATGAGGTTTTCGATCCTGTAGGCAGCTGCATTCTGCCACATATTTGGAAATGGCTGTCTGCAGACCGGCGGCGGTAAGGGAGAAGGAGAGTGCCCAAACAGGGGCAGTGAGTTGGAAAAGCCCAATCGCCTCAGCACCAAAGGCCTTTGACAAAAAGACACGATAAAAAAAACCGATGAGGCGGGAGAGTATGCCGGAGAGGGTGAGAAGAACCGTACCTTTGACCAGGGGAGAACGAAACTTCATAAAGCCTCCAAAGAAAAAATCCTTACAAAACTATATGCATTCCCGGAACAACAGAGAACCGTTCCGAAAAAGAGCAGGTTTTGTAAGGATTTTTTCATTATGAGAAAATTCTTGTGTTTAGGAAAACTTTTACAGAAGTCTCTGCTCCGGTTTTCGGTGGGAGAAGATGGTGTAAGCGTTAAAGCCACAGGCTTTTAATAGTTCTCCGGCTTTATCCAGGGCATAGCCTACATCCTCCGGTTTGTGCGCATCGGAACCGGTGGTAATCAGCTCACCGCCCAGTTCATGGTAACGTTTCACAATATCCAGGCAGGGATTGGTTTCCCGCAGACCGTAGCGGAGTCCAGCCGTATTGATTTCCAGTGCTTTTTCCTGTTCAATCAGAAGCTTCAGAATCGGGTCGATATAATCGGCGTATTTGGCATAGGAATAGTCCGCATCCTTGGTCTTGCCATAGCGGACGATATAATCCAGATGTCCCAGGGAATCATAGTTGGAGAAGGCTTTCAGATTTTCCAGGGTACATTCAAAGTATTCCCGGTAGGCATCCTCGTCGGAACGACCTTCAAAATAAGCCGGATAGTAAGGGTCTTTTCCGTTTATAATATGCATGGAGCCGATGATGAAATCAAAGTCATATCCGTTGGCAAGCTGCATATTAAGGGGAGCAGCCTCTTCCTGCAAGCCGATTTCCACACCGAAAAGAATCTCAATCTGATCCTGGTACTTTTCTCTGGCACGCAGTAAATCATAGAGATAGGAGTCGGGATTTAATTCAAACTGGTGAGGATTTTCCCCGGGAAAATGAAAGTCGTTATGTTCGGTGAAACAAATGGTTTTTAAACCTTTGGCGATAGCCTGCTGTACCATGGCATTCATGGGAGCTTCGCTGTCTCCGGAAAAACTGGAATGTAAATGGCAGTCTGCAAGTACTGGCATGGTAATCATCCTTTCTTTTCTTGTTCATTATAGTCATTAACGGGGCTATTATAACATATCTTCACAGCGGAAAGCATGAAAAATCCGTGAAAAGGGAAGATTTTTGAATTTACGTCTTGAATTCTTAGGATAAATTAGGTAAAATGATTTTGCTGATAAAATTTTGACAAACTGAGCAGTTCGAAACGGATTCTGCTGAGCGTCAAGATAATATAAAATTTTAAAAATCTTAGGAGGAAATTTAAAATGGCAGTAAGAGTAGCAATCAATGGTTTCGGCCGTATCGGTCGTCTCGCATTCAGACAGATGTTCGGAGCTGAAGGGTATGAGGTAGTTGCAATCAACGATCTGACCAGCCCTAAAATGTTAGCTCATCTGTTAAAGTATGATTCTTCTCAGGGTAAATATGCGCTGGCAGATACCGTATCTGCAGGCGAGGATTCCATCACTGTTGATGGAAAGACCATCAAAATCTATGCATTTCCCGATGCAAACAATTGCCCTTGGGGTGAGTTAAAAGTTGACGTTGTATTAGAGTGTTCCGGTTTCTACACCAGCAAAGAGAAAGCACAGGCTCACATCAATGCAGGTGCCAGAAAAGTTGTTATTTCTGCTCCCGCAGGTAACGATCTGCCTACCATCGTTTACAACGTAAACCACAAGACCTTAACACCGGAAGATAAGATTATCTCCGCTGCATCCTGCACCACCAACTGCTTAGCACCTATGGCTAAGGCATTAAATGATCTTGCAACCATCAAATCCGGTATCATGACCACTGTACATGCTTACACCGGCGATCAGATGATCCTTGATGGACCTCAGAGAAAAGGTGATTTAAGAAGAAGCCGTGCAGGCGCTGTAAACATCGTTCCCAACAGCACCGGTGCTGCAAAAGCTATCGGACTTGTTATCCCTGAGTTAAACGGTAAGTTAATCGGTTCCGCTCAGCGTGTACCTACCCCTACCGGTTCTACCACCATCTTAGTTGCAACTGTTGAGAAGTCTGTAACCAAAGAAGAGATCAATGCAGCTATGAAAGCAGCATCTACCGAGTCCTTCGGTTACAATGAGGATGAGATCGTTTCTTCCGATATCGTTGGAAGCACCTACGGTTCTATCTTCGATGCAACTCAGACCATGGTTGGTTCTGACAACTTAGTACAGGTTGTTTCCTGGTACGATAACGAGAACAGCTACACCTCTCAGATGGTTCGTACCATCAAATACTTCTCCGAGCTTGCATAAGTTCTGAAG
>USSP01000111.1 GCA_900557385.1 uncultured Lachnospiraceae bacterium | reverse complement strand
ATCTCTTGCTCCAGATTGAACGCTTTTCCCTGGAAGGTGTTGGCGAACCACATCACCGCCCGGCAGATATCCTTGATATAAGCAATCGCCTCCTGCCGCTGGCGGTTCAACTCCTGCATCTGGTCTTGACGCTCACCCACATACTCTGTTGCAGTGGTTATCTGTCCGTTTTCAAAACTGTACTTCTTGGTGCCATACCCAAAAGACATAGACAGTAAAGATAATGCCAATTCAAAGGATTTGGTAACCTGTTCAATTCGGATTTCCGGGTTGTACTCCTGTATCATGTTTTCTTTATTAGGTGTTTTCTCCCCCAAAAACACAAATAACTTTTTCTGTTCCGGGGTCAGTATTGGCTCGCCCTTCTCGTCATACTCACACAGTAACTCATTCACAAGGATAATCTTCTCTGCTTTGTCCAAATCAGAAAAGAGAACGTTATAACACAAGTCCACCGCTTTGAGTGCCGGGATTGCGTCCCACAGCTTTGGCAAGCCGTACCCGGTCATGTTGTCCAGGTTGTTGACCTCGGCGTTCCGCATCACTGCAAAGGGCTTGACATCACCCAACTGTACAATCGTTTCCAGGTCTTTCAGTTCGTTCCCCTTATCGTCAAACACATGCGTCTCTGCGGTGTACAGTCCTGTATCTCCCCGTGTAAACAGCACAAGGGTAGTCTGTTTCTTTCCTTTTGACAGACTGCTCCCGGAAAATGCCGCCTCGGTCACAATGTCGTTTTCTACAGTCAATGGCATAAAAGCGTCTGCCTCCACATAATTCAGCTTGATGTTACCACCCTGCACAGAACCATTGTCCATGAAAGTTGCATTATCCAGACGGATATAGCACGCCGTTGTGCCGTCTGCGGAGGTCTTTTCCAACTGCTTGCGGTACTGTGTGTTGAACTTACTGCCATCCAACACGCCTACCACATATTCAGCCTGCTCCCCGTCCCCGGCATTGATCTCCAGCACTTCGCACAGGTTCGCATCATCAGAACAGCACCTTTTCCCGAAATTCAGCCTGTTCAGTTCATACGGGATCCCGTTCAAGGTTTTCCGGTTGTGGAAGTCCTTAATCACACGGTTACTATACCAATCGTCACATGCCTGTATCACCGTCAATGCCTTATCATTGACTGTATACCCTTTTTTCTGCAAATACCCCTTAACACAACTTTCCATATCCTTCTCCTTATCTGTCCAGGTCTATATATTCCACAAAATCTAACCAGGTGTAACACTCTGCATCCCACCAGTCGTTACAGTTACCTATATTTTTATCCTCCGGCTGGTTCGGTTTCTTTTCATCCCACTTTAATGCGCCGATTGCTTTCCGCAGATGCTCACACCTCCGGTTGATTTTCAGTCTGCCGGTATTCAGCAGCTTATCCATTGTTTTTGGACGGTCTGATATTTCATTCTTCCGGCACCCTGTAATATTCCGGTATGGAAGTCCTGCTTTCTTGGCAGCACTCCACAGACTGTTAATCATCGTTGTACTGGCACTGTCCGGAAACACCCAATCAACACGCCCGTACTTCTCGATGCACATGCGGTAAAACTCCACGAACTTCTCACATATCATATCCGCGTCAATATTTTTGGATAGTGGCAGGTGTTCCTCCTCTGCTGTCCTCAAATCGTGATAGTGATTGAAATACAGTTTGAGAACAAATGTGGTCATAGAGCCGTTTCCTCCAAAGTCAATGCCCATCGTTACCTTAAATGGTGTCTTTTTCAGCCTATGTCTTACTTCCCCGTTCTCTGCATATTCCTCAAAGATATCTTCATCATCGTACAAATACGGCTCATTATTATCCGCAAACCGCTGGAAGATAGTTCCCTCTGCAACTGCCCGGTCTCCCTTAATGTCCCGGCGGTACCAGACGGTTCCCTTGTTGTATGTAAGCAGGACGGCTTTTATTTTTTCGTCCGACATACTCATGTTGTCTACCAGGGTAAAATGACCGTAGTTATATCCATAATTGCTATGTAAAATCTTCTGTTCCTCATGAAACGCCAATATATCCGTATAGTACCAGTGTTCCTCCTCTTTCGGGTTGAGGTCGTGAAAAATCTTCCGGTCGGTACTGGAAACTGTACGGTCAAATACCTCTTTCAAAAATTTGGGGTGACACTCATTTGCCTCGGTCACATATGCCATTCCATAGGTGTTACCCTTAATCAGTTTCTCGTCTCCATCCTTGCCACCACCAGACACTAGGACAACCTTTTCTCCGGTCTTAGTCTGCACATAGACACAATCACGGTCTTTGTACTTACCTTCCCGGCATCTTCCCTCGAAGTAATTTAGCAGACCATATCCATCGCAGTCCAAGATATTCAGCTTTGCCGTTGCGTTTGATACCCCGGCTACAAGGTGTATTTTATTCTGATGCGTTTCCAGCAGCGAGCAGAATATAATGGTCTGTAACACGTTTTTACCGCCACGCTTGCCACCCTCTGCCACATTGAACCAACTGTTCAGGCACCGGAGAAAGTATTGATATTGCCGTTCGCTGAACGGTGCCGGTCTATTCATCCGCTTTCTCCTCAAAATCTTCTATGGTTCGGTTGGCTACCGGATTCCTTAAGATATCCGCAATAGTCTGCATATTTTGAAGGATTTCCTCTCCAGCATTGTCCTTGACCTCTGCTCGCTTACGCTCGTATTCTGCCTGGTATTTGTTCCTATCCATATCCACAGGCAGTGCATACAGTTCCTTGATATTCTTCAAGGCACTGGTAACCTGAGAAAGCCCCAGCCTGTCTACCGGTCCCATCTCTGTCCGAACACTCTCTTTTTCGTCAACCACTTCCTTTGTTGGTTTTCCGATGGCGGTATTGTCCTTATACTCCACCGTTCGGATTTTTTTCTTATCCCGCACAACGTAGCTTTCCAGTTCATTAAGCGCCTGCTCCGCCTTATCCGCTGCCAGATCGGCAATCTGCAAAAGCCGTACAATGCGGTCTGCATCTGCATCAGAGGACTTTTCAATGGCTTTTCGTTGGATATTTTCCTTATACTGCTTTCTTTTCTCGCTCCATTCGTGCTGCATGGAGTATTTTTCAATTGTTCCAATGGCAATATTATGTTTTGCTGCCAGTTCTTCCAGTGTGCACGGCTTCTTTCGGATATCTGTCACATATTCATGCTCTATATTTACCCACGATACCGATTCCGAACGTTCGCTTTTCCTGTTCGTGTCACATTCCGAACGCTCGCTATCCCAGTTATGGGTACTTTTCCACCGCCGTACTGTCCCCGGAGGTACATCCAGTTCAGCAGCAATGTCCACCAGCTTCATACCGCTTCTATACAATTCATAAGCTTTATCACTTAATGGGTTCTTCCTTGCTGCCAACCGTTATCTCCTTTCTGGTGCAAAATAAAAAGCCTTACAACTCCATGCATATCATAGAGCCATAAGGCTTTAGGTAAATACCGACGATTTGAACGCAGACCTTTCATTTCTGACTGTTCTACCAGACTTAAACTATATTTACCTACTACGATTATGCCATATTTTCTTAACCCTATCAAGCAATTCTTTATCCGATGCACTTAATGGGTCATGTATCTTTTCTGAGTATTCCGAATGAAAATAACCATGATGAACGTGCCATTCTTTGTTTTTCTTATCAAATTCAATAACTTTGTTCCGCTGATTGTTTGCTCCGTTTTGCACGATTCTTAGGATATCCTCACCGCCAACCTGCACATATATTCGCCCTTGCGTCATTGTTTCCATTAGCGGTTCATAGTTCTTTCCGGTATTCGTTACAAATTTTATATTGTCATGCTCCAATACCGTTTTATATTGGCTACCATATGGATTTCCACTTTCGCTTATGCCACTACTTGCTCCTCTTCCACCCATATACTCTCCTCTTAAAGGCTTAAATATTTATAGCCATTTTTCTTTGCATATTTTACAGCTTCTTCTCTTGTTTTGAAGGATACTCTAACCTTTTCTTTTACTACAATTTCCTTTTCATGATAATTTTCTTCATCATCCCAGTGCGTTAATACATTTCTGTTTCCTGTCATGTAGAACACATCTCCTTGTGGCAATGATTCTTTGCTTATCACAACATTTCCCTTTGTTTTTCCTATTCCACTGGAACTACCACGCCCGCCAAAATATTGTAAATTCATCACCATTGTGCTACCTCCGCTTGATTCCATTTCTCCCCGAATGCCTTAATCCTCACAATATTACCCTTGCACTCTTCCGGTACACTGCCGTAAAAGATAATCTGTGTAGGTTGTAACCTGTCTATCATTTCAAAATACCCATCAAGGAACTTTCTCTTCTTCTCCTTGCTGTTCTGCGTTCCTACAGAAGATATTGCAACCACACTGTGTGTAGGTTCTCCATCAAAACACCATTCAAAAGATTCCTTGTCACTCCAACATATGGTAGGAATCACTCTAACGCCGTGTTCCTGACAGTATGCAGCAAGCCAGTGCTTCCGGTAGTGATTGTATATCTGCAATGCCTTTGGAAAATCTGTATACATTGAGAAATCCGGGGACATTACATAGGCAAACTGCTGCAGCATCGGTACATACCTGTCTGGTTCCGTCCACAGCCGGATGAACTGGTAATCATCCAGAAAGAAATGTACGCCTTTCTTCTCTCTGTCTTTTGCTCCATTGGCATAGTTGAATCCTATCCATTCACAGCCATCGTATTGTGTAGGCGCTATTTCTGGTATCTGGTATTCCCCGATTCCGTCATATATGGCTCTCTGTATGTTTTCATAATTTCTCTGTGTCTTGTACATACTTTCTCCTGCAAAATGAAACGTACACAAGTTGTGTACCATTGAAAAAGAAAAGAGCCGGTACACGGATTTCTCCGCATATCGGCTCTAAGGCGCTCTTGATATATTATAGATTATAACTGTTATTTATTTTATTGACAACCTTAACTTATAAGTTATATCTCACATTTTTAGTTCTGTGACAATCTGGTGAATTTCATTTAGACATAAGGAAATATTGTTTTTTGCATCTTTGTAATTATAAAGAATCTCATACATTTTAATTACTTTATCAGCCGTGAACGTGTTAAATCTTTCTAAAAAAATGTCATAAAATATACTTCTAGCAGTTTCTTTTGTTTTTGAATCAAATACTGCCATTCTTCCTAATAATTGAGTTAAACTGTATAAGTTACTGACTTCACTATTAGTTTTGATTAAATATGGAATTTCTTTTGAAAAAATATTCTCCCATCGGGGAATTGGGCACATTCGCGAAGGAATACGCGGAATCCTTAGCGCAGACTGTGGGGCATATCACCTGTATTGTGGATAAGGATCAGATTATCGCCGTTTCGGGCGGCGGGAAAAAGGAGTTTTTTGAAAAGCATATCAGCTCCGAAATGCTGGCGGTAATTGCCCCAATACAATCTGCAAAAACAAAAAAATCATGTGCATGTGTTATTTCGTGAAGATAGGTTCCCATCCAGCTAGCATCCTTGCCAGAAATAATATTTTTAGAGATAAGGGCATAGCAGCCATCACTTATCAAATATTTAGGAAAACTGGTTCCGTTAAACCGTGATACATTAGCCAACGTGCTTTTATGTTTTTGACAAGGTGATTTTTCCAAGGAATACACGTATAAATCATCACACGCTACTACAAAAATTTTTTCTCTTTCATACGAGGTTCTCTCATAGAAAATATCGAGCATTACTTTATTTAATATTTCAATATTCATGTTAAAATATTATACTCCATTATCTTGCGGTTAATTATACCACTACATTTATCTCTGCTATGGGGGAAATGCCCCTTTGAAAATCTGCTGAAACTCCTATATAAATGCTTCCCATCACTTCCTTTCGATCACTCCGTTAGCTGTTTGATTTCCAAACCCTTTATAATCCCTTGCCATAAGAGTTGTTGCTATGTCTGTTTTCTTTTCAAATCCCGTTGCATATTTCTTCAACAACACAGTTTCCGTCTGACCGCAAATTGCTGATTCCTGCGTCATATTTTGACTTGATACAGTTTGCAACTTCTCTTCTGCCCGGTTCGCAGATTGTTCCATCAACGCAAGTCTGCTCTGCTCTGCTCTGCTCTCAGGATTGTGCTGTGGGAGCGTTCCACTGTCAACAAGGGTCTGAATAAGCTTCTGTGCCTTTTCATTGTTGATGTAATACTTCTCATCCACAGTGTCCTCTAAATAGTCTTTCAACTTCTTTTTGAGAGGAATAGGCTCAGGGAAACTGTAGTTGTAATTTTCCAAAAATGAAAACATGAAGCACCGCTCCCTGTTCTGTGCGACTCCGTAGTT
>USSP01000110.1 GCA_900557385.1 uncultured Lachnospiraceae bacterium | reverse complement strand
GATCTGATCCGTGATGCCAATGTGAAGGCAAAGAAGATCATGGTAGTGGAAAAGGCAGTGGCCGATGGCCTGGGGCTCGATATTGATGTGAAGAATTCACAGGGAGTTCTTATTGTGAATGTCGGCTTTGATACGACCGAGATTTCTATTTTATCTCTGGGAGGAATCGTTTTAAGCAAACTGATCAAGGTAGGCGGACTTAAGTTTGATGATGCGATCCGCAATGCCGTACGCCGGGAGTTCTCTCTGATTATAGGTGGAAAAACTGCGGAAAATGTGAAAATCAACTTAAAGCAGCTGGAGGAGAGCCAGCAGGATGCTGTGGTATATGGCCGGGATATTGTTACAGGGCTTCCTGTTGAGAGAGCGATTCCCACCAATCTGGTAAATGAATGCCTGAAAGAGCATTTTGCTACGATTGTAGATAATGTCAAGGTGATTCTGGAGAGAACGCCCCCCGAGCTGGGTGCGGATATTTTCCGTCACGGTATTTATTTGACAGGCGGCGCTTCCAGCGTGAGTCACCTGGCCGAGATGATAGCAAACGGTACCGGTTTAAAGGTAAACCTGGCAGAAAATCCGCTTACCAGCACTTGGTTTGTCCAAAATTATCAAAGATGATAATTTTAAATCGGTAGCCTACTCAATTGAAGGGATGAGTAAATGAGCCCAATCATAAAGAAAAAAGGAGAAAAGTTTACTCTGCCGAGTAAATATCTCCTTTTTATTTTAACTGTAATTTGTGTTGTTTTAATTCTGATCACATTTAATACGAATTTCTTAAAAGGATCTTCCGGCACCATACTGGGTTACGTGTTCGTGCCTTTCCAGAAGGGCATCACTACCGTATCTACTTATTTGAATGATCGTGCCCAGGAATTGGAGCGGGTGAGAGAACTGATTGCAGAGAATGAGGCATTAAAACAGCAGGTGAATGACCTGACTATCGAAAATACCACATTGCAGCAGGATCGGTATGAACTGATCAATCTGCGGGAACTCTATGCACTGGATGCCCAATACACGGAATATGATAAGGTGGGTGCCAGGATCATTGCGAAGGATTCCGGCAACTGGTTTCATTCCTTTGTAATTGATAAAGGCGCGGATGACGGCATTACCTTGGACATGAATGTGATCGCCGGTCAGGGACTGGTGGGCAGAATTGTGGATGTCCATGACAGCTGGTCCAAAGTGACGGCTATTATTGCAGATACTTCCAATGTCAGTGGCGAGGTACTGGCGACAGAGGATAAGCTGGTGGTCAGTGGAGATCTGGAACTGTATTCCCAAGGATCTATTCGGTTTGCACAGTTGGTGGACAGCGATAATGCTGTGAAGGAAGGCGACAAAATCGTGACCTCGGATATCAGTGAGAAATTTTTGCCAGGAATTCTGATCGGTTATGTCAGCACAATCAACCAGGATGCCAACAATCTGACGAAATCGGGAACCTTAACGCCGGCAGTAGATTTTGAACATCTCAGTGAGGTTTTGGTTATTCTGGAAACCAAACAGGTGATTTCGGAGGACTGATTATGAGACGTAATGTAATCGGGCTTGTGTTCGTGTTTTTCTGTTTTCTGCTTCAGTCTACGGTCTTTCAATCTCTGACTTTTGCGGGGATTGTTCCCAATCTGCTGATGATTCTTACTTCTTCTTACGGCTTTATGAAAGGAGAGAAGAGCGGTCTGGTATTTGGCTTTATCTGTGGAATGCTGTGTGATATATTTTTTGCCGGCATACTGGGAATGTATGCGCTGGTTTATATGTATATAGGATTTATAAACGGTAAGTTTGCCCGAATTATTTATCCGGATGACATTAAATTGCCGTTAGTGTTGATTACGGTCAGTGATCTGGCTTATGGCATGTTCTGCTATATCTTTTTATTTTTGCTGCGCGGAAGATTTCATTTTGCTTTTTATCTGCTGCATGTGATAATTCCGGAGGCTGTTTACACTTTGTTAATTGCCCTGTTGCTGTATCCGTTACTGTTGTGGGTACATAATCGACTGGAGAAAAAAGAAAAGGGAAGTGTCAGGGATCTTGTTTGATCGTTTTAAAGATGGCTTTATCAATATCATAACCTCCCGGATTACGGTTCTGGTAATCTTTTTCCTTACATTGGGAGTGATTCTGGTGTACACCGTGTTTAACCTGCAGATTGTGCATGGAGAGGAATATTTGAATAATTTCCAATTGACGATCCGTAAAGAACGTTCCATTGCCAGTACGCGAGGAAATATTTATGACCGGAACGGTAATCTGCTGGCATATAATGAACTGGCTTATTCAGTAACACTGGAGGATGTTTATGAATCGGGAAAAGGCAAGAATGCTGCGTTAAATGATACCATCTATCGTCTGATCGGCATTATCGAAAAAAACGGTGACAGCATTGTCAACGATTTTAATATTATTCTTAATACCAATAACGAATTTGAGTACAATGTATCGGATGCACGGCTTCTTCGTTTCATCGCGGATGTATATGGAGAAAAATATGTTTCTGATTTGAAGTATGCCCAGCAGACAGCCACGGCAGAAGAAATTATTTCCTATTTGGCGGGAGAGAGCCGTTATGCCGTGGGCGGTTATTCAGAAGAAAATCCCAAGGAATTTATCGTAGGGCAGGGTTACACGAAGAAGGAACTGCTGGAAATTGTAACGGTACGCTATGCGATGAGCGCCAACAGTTACACGAAATATATCCCCACTACGGTGGCAACGGATGTTTCAGAGAAAACGGTGGCGGTAGTCATGGAAAATCTCGATACCCTGGATGGGGTACAGATTGCGGAGGATACCATCCGGAAATATACAGATGCTGTTTATTTTTCCCAGATTCTTGGGTATACAGGAAGGGTATCTACGGAGGAATTGGAAGAACTGCAGAAACAGGATGCTGCCTATACACAGTCTGATATTGTAGGAAAAGCCGGTATCGAGCAGACCATGGAGACTACACTTCAGGGAAAAAAAGGATCGGAAACCGTTTATGTAGACAGCCTTGGTAAAGTGATTGAGACCAGTGACCGAAAGGAGCCGGTGGCCGGCTATGATGTTTACCTGTCGATTGATAAGGATTTGCAGGAGGCCATTTATCACATTCTGGAACAGAAGCTTGCCGGTATTCTTCTGGCCAAAATTCAAAATATCAGGGAGTACTCCCCGGGAGCCAATGCGACACGAAGTGATATCATCATTCCGATTTATGACGTCTATCATGCACTGATTAATAACAGTGTTATTGATGTTTCGCACTTTGCGACACCACAGGCACAGGAAAATGAACGGGCTGTTTATGAACAGTATTTGCAGAAGAAACAGACCGTGATAGAAAAATTGCGGGAGGAACTGAAGACAGACCGAACTCCCTACAATCAGCTTTCCCAGGAGTACGAGGTGTATGAAAGCTTTATTGTGTCGTCTATTCTTTATAAGAATAAGATTATTCTGGAAGATGAGATTGACACCAATGATGCCACATATATTGCCTGGACGAAGGATGAGACCATCAGTCTTGCAGAATATCTGGAATACTGTATTGCCCAGAACTGGGTAGATGTGACCACACTTGATCTGGATAGCCAATACGCGGATTCCGACGAAATCTTTGCAAAAATAGTCGATATCATTTTGGATAACTTGGATTCCAATGCAGAATTCGACAAGCGTCTTTACCGTTATATGATAAAATCCGATATGATCTCCGGGAAACAGATCTGTTCGATTCTGTTGGAGCAGAATCTGGTGGAACTGGATGAGGAAGAGGAGGCACAGTTTCTGTCCGGAAAAGAGAGTGCGTACACCTTTATGACGAATCGGATCCGCAATCTGGATATCACACCGGCACAGCTGGCGTTGGATCCTTACGCGGCTTCTGTGGTCATCACCGATGTCAATAACGGTGATGTACTTGCACTGGTCAGCTATCCCAGTTATGACAATAATCGTATGGCTAACGGTGTAGATGCAGATTACTATGCACAGCTGAATGCAGATCTTTCCTCGCCGCTGTTAAATTATGCGACACAGCAGCGTACGGCGCCTGGCTCTACCTTTAAGATGGTATCTGCCACAGCAGGCCTGCAGGAGGGGGTTATCAATACCAGTACCGTCATCAGATGTAATGGTATTTTTGAAAAAATCACACCGTCACCCCGATGCTGGATTTATCCCAGAGGTACCCATGGAAATCTGACTGTTTCCGGAGGTATTGAGAATTCCTGTAATGTTTTCTTTTACGAGACAGCTTACCGGCTGGGAACCGAGGGAGACCATTATAACAGTGACTTAGGTCTGGAAAAACTGGCAAAATATGCCGATCTGTATGGATTATCGGAGAAATCCGGTGTGGAGATTTCGGAGTACCAGCCCAAGGTATCTGACTTCGATGCGGTTCGTTCTGCCATCGGTCAGGGTACCCACAACTATACAACAGTCGGACTTGCCAGATATGTGACAGCGGTGGCAAACAGTGGTACCTGCTATAATCTGACCCTTCTTGATAAGGTGACAGACCGGGATGGCAATCTGGTAAAGGAATATGAAGCAGGAATACGCAATACCATCGATCTGCCCGAAACCTCCTGGAATGCGATTCATACCGGTATGCGCAGAGTGGTGGAGAAAAAGAGTTATTATGCCAATTTCCCCATTGCAGTAGCGGGTAAAACCGGTACCGCCCAGGAGAGTGCATCCAGGCCAAACCATGCGCTGTTTGTGGGGTATGCGCCCTACGATAAGCCGGAAATCGCCATTTCTGCCCGTGTAGCATTTGGTTACAGTTCCGATTATGCGGCACAGATTGCGCAGGATGTGATCAAATACTATTACCAGGTTGAGGATGAAGAAACCATGCTGACCGGTACGGCAGATGCCGTATCCGGTGGTGCAACCAATACGGATTAGAGGGGTACATATATGAAACATGCGGTCATTCTGAAAAGCTATACACAGGGAATCAATTTGATTTTGGATGCAGAAGAGGAGTTCGATACCCTTTTACAGGAAATAGGCAAGAAGTTTAAAGAGTCTTCCGATTTCTTTAAGGAGGCAACGATTGCACTTTCCATCGAGGGACGGAAGCTGGATACCGAACAGGAACTTCAAATTATCGACACGATTGAAAGCAATTCCCAGGTTAAAGTCATGTGTATCATCGGCAGAGATGAGGAAGAGCGTTCGGTTTATGTGAAAGCTCTTGCTGAGATGAAGCGTAGATTCCCTACACCGGAGGAACAGAACCAGTGCCAGATTTACCGGGGAAACGTAACGGAGGGTCAGACCATTCAGGTGACGCAGAATTTACTGATACTGGGAGATGTGGAAGAAGGAGCATTGGTGGTATCCGACGGAAATGTACTGGTTATGGGAACTCTTCGGGGAGAAATCTTCTGTGGGGCAGGTTCACAAACCGATGAAAATGCGTTTGTTTTAGCATTGGATTTTGCCCCCAGTCGTGTGAAAATCGGACCTTACCGGGTTAGTGATAAAGAGATCAGGGGGAAACGCGGATGGGGACGCAAAGCGAAAGGACCGATGATTGCTTTTGTGGACAAGACCCAGGAAAAAATCCAGGTAGAGCCGGTGGAGAGTAATTGCTTTACAGAATGATCCAGATAAACAGAAAATAAATACGGATGAGATACTGGACTTAAGAAAGGACAGGCGACAATATAACCAATTCGCTAAGTAACAGGAGGACTATGCAGTCATGTGTGAAGTGATTGTCGTCACATCAGGAAAAGGCGGAGTGGGTAAGACCACCACTTCTGCAAATGTGGGAACCGGTCTGGCATCTATGGGAAAAAAGGTTGCACTCATCGACACGGATATCGGATTGCGAAATCTGGATGTCGTAATGGGACTGGAAAACCGGATTGTTTATAATCTGGTAGATGTGGTTCAGGGAAAATGCCGTGCCAAACAGGCTTTGATCCGTGACAAAAGGCATCCCAATCTGTATTTATTGCCATCTGCCCAGGCTGCAGATAAATCCGCAGTGAAACCGGAACAAATGATCCGTTTGTTAGATCAGATCCGGTCACAATTTGATTATATTATTCTGGACTGCCCGGCCGGTATTGAACAAGGGTTTCAGAATGCAATTGCCGGTGCGGATCGGGCTATTGTGGTAACCACACCGGAGGTTTCTGCTATCCGTGATGCGGATCGCATCATAGGATTGTTGGAGGCCAATAATTTTAAGACAATCGAACTGCTGATCAACCGTCTGCGGGCAGACATGGTCAAACGGGGAGAAATGATGTCCAGTGCAGATGTGGTGGAGATTCTTTCTGTACCATTGCTGGGAATCGTGCCGGATGATGAAAATGTGGTGATCAGTACAAACCAGGGCGAACCTCTCGTCGGAA
>USSP01000109.1 GCA_900557385.1 uncultured Lachnospiraceae bacterium | reverse complement strand
ACCACTCATTCTCAGCAAACCAAACAGTTCGGCTTTTTCACAGCACTGTTTACCGTTTTCAAGCCGGGCTAATTCGTTTTTCACTTCGTTAGAAAAAGACACCGGTCATTCTCCTTCTATAAAATAATTGATATATCTATTTTTTCTTTAATTCACGCATGCTTTGCCGCATAAAGAAGTAATCAAAAAATTGTATACCTTTGCCAAATAAACGTAAACGATAAACTAAAGAAATAATAACCTGCGCCAGTTTCTGCGGATTATGCCGCACTAAATCTTTATTACTGATAAGACGCGTGGGAATAACCTGGATCCCAAGCCGTTCTATTTTTTTGATATCGGGCGTAACAGGCATAGAACCTTTTTCGTTATATTGCGCTAATTGCGCCGCTGTAACCCGCTGGTCATTAACAATAACATAATCTAGAAACTGGGTTCCAGCCTGCTGAATAAGTGCCTGTACATGTTCGAAAGCCCCATAACCATCTGTTTCTCCGGGCTGCGTCATTACATTGCATATATAGATTTTCACAGCTTCTGATTTGATAACGGCATCACGAATACCTGTTACCAATAGATTAGGTATGACACTGGTATAAAGACTGCCCGGACCAAAAATCAGGATATCAGCATTTAGAATAGCCTGCACTGCACTGGCAGTTGCCGGTGCATCGGCTGGTTCCATAGCCATCGTTCTGATTCTTTTATGTGCTTTTGGTATCTCCGATTCACCGTTAATAATACTGCCATCCGTCATTTCTGCTTTCAGTCTGATATCACGCAGCGTTGACGGAACAACTTTACCGCGCACATTCAAAATCTGACTCGTAGCAGAAAGGCCTGCTTCCATACCGCCTTCAGCTTCAGCCATGGCAGCAATAAACAGATTGCCAAAACTGTGTCCAGCCAGCGGCGAATCGCCTTTAAAACGGTACTGCATGATCCGTTCCATCAAAGGTTCGCGATCCGCCAAGGCAACCAGGCAGTTGCGCAGATCACCGGGCGGTAAAATACCCATTTCTTTCCGCAGCCTTCCTGAAGATCCGCCGTCGTCACCTACAGTGACAACAGCAGTACAGTTATTCGTAATATATTTCATACCGCGCAGCAGAGTTGAAAGTCCAGTGCCACCACCAACAACAGTAATTGCCGGACCGCGTGTCAGCTTGCGCTGCGTAAAGATTATTTCCATCAGCGACGCATTATTATCTGGCATAACAGCCTCAACTACAGAACGAATAATTTTACGAGTTGCATAATACATAATAAATAATCCAGCACATAGGGAAATAAAACCTGTCAACATCGAGACGGTATTAGAATATTTACCAGTAGTAAGATATGACATACGAAAAAGCATTTCTTCAACAAAACCCATAAATTGGTAATTGAAAAATAGTGCCAGCCCAATAGCACAGCACAGCACGCCCCCTGCAAAAAGCAGCAACCAGCGTTTCAGGTTTATTCCCGGACATAACCAACTGATCCAGCCCATAGGAACCTCCTCTTATTTGTCCCGATGGTGGGTGTAGCTGTTAAGCCTGCGCTCAATCACACGCTGTAGCCGGGTCAGTACGGTACAGAAAATCAGATAAATCAAGGCAACCTCGATGTACAGAGCCAGGGGCTCGTAGGTACGCGCCACGATCCGCTGGGTGGTCATGAACATTTCCACTACGGTAATATTTGCTGCCAGGGAGGTGTCCTTCACCATGCCGATCAGGGAGTTCATCAACGGCGGGAATGCGGTGCGGAGTGCCTGGGGCAGCACGATTCTCCACATGATCTGGAGGTAGTTCATACCTACGCAGTAGCCTGCCTCAATCTGTCCGTTGGGGACGGATTCCAGCGCAGCACGCATGGTTTCGGCACAATAAGCACCTTCATTGATAGCAAAAACCAGAACAGCGCAGGGGAAAGGGTCAATCATAATCCCCAGATTCGGCAGTCCGAAGAAAATCACATACAACTGTACCAACAGGGGCGTTCCCCGGATAATCCAAATGTAAAAGCGACAGATCTGTTTTAAGATTTTCACATTGGCAAACTGGATCAGTGCAACCACCACGGCGATGACCATCGCCAGGGAAAAAGCGATAATGGTCAGGGGAATGGTTACGGTCAGTCCCGGCACCAGAATTTTGGTAAAGGAATCTGTCAGAATTCCCCATAGTCTTTCATTCATCTTGTTCGTCCTCTTTCGGTATTAATAAATCTAAGATCAGCAGCGCATCTTTTACTTTCATACGGCACTGTGCCTGTTCAGGGTCACATCCTTTGAGGATATCCTTGCATTTGATACCGCCATACTCTTTCTCAAACATTTCCATGGCCTGCTTGATTTTCCCGCAAGTCTCATGTCGGCTTTCCTCGTCACCCTTGCAGCATTTGCAGCTTAAAATCATGGTGATGGCAGACAGAGCGCTGCACATTTCGCCACAGTCTCCATAGCCTCCGTCAAAGCCATCCATCATCCGGGCTGCTACTTCCTTTGGTATTCCGATCTCGTCTGCATAGGCACACAGGATTGCCTTGCCACAGGAACCGCTCTCATCGTAAATTTGTGTTGCCTCATTCATTTTCTTATGCATAGAAATCTCCTTTTTGCGCTGTCTTCCGGTGCATCGCAAATTTATCTTTGATAAGAACCTTTCCAACAGTAAAAAGGCTTCTTACCCTTCCCTCAAGTCTCTATTTTATCCAGATTTTTCTATTTGGCACTATCAAATGTTAATTTTTGATATGGTAAATTCTAATATAATGATGTAACATAAAACTAAAGAATCCGGTAACCGTATCTACGGCAAGAGCAAGGCAAACGGCTGGGGTTGTATCGAAACTAGCAGAAAGGGGAGCATCGATGGGTACACATCTTGGAAAAAGCGAAAAAAAAGAAAAGCAATGTATCACAAAGGACAGCACGGCGCCTGCACTGTGGAACGCATTACAAGCCTTGCGGGAGCAGTATGATTCTTTAAACTGGGTCTTTTACGATGCTCCTGCAGGCAGTGCCCAGGAGAAAATGTACCGCTGGCCGGGCAGGGAGGACGAGGATATTATGATCTGTGTCCGTATGGGAAACCAGATTCATGAATTTTTCCACCGGCAGGACTACTTCTTTATCAAATATGCATATCAGTGTAATTTCGATGTGTTCAGTTATGCCTATGATAATGAACTGACCGTACGCCAGGGAGAATGCTATATCGGCCAGCCCTTCGCGGGATATGCGTTGCAGGGACGCAGCTGCAACGCTTTGATTCTGGTGGAAGTACTGATTCGCCGGGAGGCCTTTTTCCGTACTTTTTTGCCGGCCATTTCTGCCAGTTCCGGGCTGTTTCGTTTTTTTCTGGCGCCCCAGACCAATGAATTTTCTGATGAGTTTATCCATCTTTCCTTCGGGGAGGATTCCTATGTGCGGAACCTGGTGGAAATGATGGTGGTTGAGTACGCCAATATAAAAGAAGATTCCCAGGAGTTATTAAAGCTTCTGGTACTGACCATGCTGACTTATGCGGCACGGATTTACAAGGAGCAGTTACCGCCCTCCGCGGAAAGCCGGTTGTCTGACAAAATTATTCGGTATATGAACGACCACACGGATGCTGTGTCGCTAAAGGAGATTGCTGCGGTTTTTTCCTACCATCCCAACTATATTTCCAAGGTGCTGCGGGAGGAGACCGGGCAAACCTTTTCCCAGATTCTGCTAAAGCTGCGCATGGAAAGAGCGCTGACTCTGTTGAGAGGGTCAACGCTCACTATGGAAGAAATCGCCTATATGCTGGGTTACAGCAACAGCAGTAACTTTTATAAGGCATTCCGGGAATATTTCCACACCTCTCCTGCTGCCTGGCGGGCTATGGAGAAATAAAGGTGGAGGTAGTGCCGGTGTTGGTACGGCATCTGTTTGGTTGCGGCTTGTGGTTTACATAACACTATTTTGTCAGAATATCGGCAATGGCATCCGGGGCAATCGTGAAGGACACACATCCCATGGACATGGGTGCCACATCCCCTTCGTTAAAAGAAATCACCAGGTTGCCATCTGCATCCAGGTAAAATCCGGTTTCATCGGTAATTTCTTTAAAATCCCATTCCGGCATATCGGAATCCAGCCAGTAGCTTACACCTGGGTCTGCAGCCATCTGCTCCTTCATCTGTTTTTTGATATTGTCACTGATGGGAGTAATGTAGTCAACACCCTCTTTAAAGAGGTCTTTCAGTTGGAGCCGCTCCTTGGTTTTTAAATCAATAGTATAGTAGTAGTCCTGCTCGTAACCGCTGCCTGCAGACTGGAAGCAGATCAGTTTCAGGGTAAAGTAATCGGGAGTGGAAGCGATTACTTCACTGCTTACGGTCATGGACTGATAGCCTTCCTCCTGGGAAAGTCCTTCCTCAAACTCTGCAATGAGTTTGTCGGTAATCTGCTGAATTTCCGCGTTGATGCTGTCTGCAGTCTGCTGAAGCTGCTGTTTATCCGTTTCCTCTGTTTCGATCTCGTCCTGACCGATGGTTTCCACCACCACACCCGGCACTTCGATATCCGCAGAGTTTCTGTCGTCCTCATACTGGTAGCTACGGAAGGTAACTACATCCACCAGGCGTCCCAGCACGGGAATATCACTCATGGCGTGCGCCACGGAGGCACTGGTGTTTGGCAGAATGATAAAGACTGCCAGCACTGCGGCTGCAATCCCCACGCCACGTTTCCAATGGGTTACTTTTTCTTCTTTTCTATTTTTCATTTTTGCTCTCTCCATTTCCTGTTTCATCTGTTCCACGCGTTCCTGTGGCATGTGCCGGCTCTCATAAGAGGTGCGCAGCGTTTCCAGATCATGTTCGTTATAGTTTTCCTGTTTCATCAAGATTCCTCCCCTGCGTACGCAATCCGCAGCTTTTTCATGCTGCGATAGAGTCTGCTTTTGACGGTACTTACATTTTCCTGTAGAATTTCTGCAATTTGTTCCAGTTTCAAATCTTCATAGTAGCGAAGTTGTATGACCATTTTGTCCTCCGGGGAAAGGGTTTCCATGGCATTTGTCAGATCTATGTCTGTGTAGGAGTCCTCCACGAAAGGCTCGGCCTGACTGCCCTGCTCCTCCCGCATGGTGTCCAGGGAAATCTGTTCCGGCTTTGTCTTGCAGGTGCGGAAAATTTCGTTTAATAAAATCCGGTACACCCATGTGGATGCGAAGTCGGTTTCTTTCAGGGTCTTGCTGCCCCGAATCGCCCGGTATGCTGTATTTTGTACGATGTCGGCGGCATCCGACTCGTTGTGGACATGGCTGTATGCCAGCCGGTAATATTTGTCATAGTTGGCGAGGATGGTCTCCTCCACCGCTTTTTCTTTTGTTTTCTTTCCGGAAAGGTACTGCACATCCACCACCTCCTTTGTGCTTTCTTTAGATTAGACCTGTGGGGACTTGAAAAAGTTTCATGGTTTTGCAACATTTTTGGGTTTTGATTTGTATTTCTTATAGAGAATGTCCGATAGAGAATGTCCGATGCTTGCCTTTCCCCGTGTGGACAGGTATACTGGTCTGGAAGCATGTGCGCGACTGTTACATCCGCGCACCAGACGATTCTCAGCAGGTGCAGTGACTGCACTTTAAACAAGGATTTCACTATGGTACTGATATTATACCCTTACAATCGTTGGCAGACCAGCAAATCTTATCATATACTCCTCCGGGGAAAAATTCGGGAGGGCTTTGTCCGGTTGGTATCTGCTTTTTCCCGGCAGAGGAATTTTTCAAAGATAAAAAGTGGAGTTGGTGACATCAACGGAACTTTCGTAGCTGCTGATGACGGAGCCAAAGCAATGGAGGCTGCTGAGCGCAGTCGGCTGAACTCGGAGGCTACCCACTATCTTGACATGTATGGCAACGCCATCCTCCGTCTCGCCTATTCCTATCTCCACAATATGGCTGATGCGGAAGAAGTGCTGCAGGACACACTGGTGCAGTTTATTCATACGGCACCGCTTTTTGAGAATGAGTCCCATGCCAAGGCATGGCTGATGCAGGTGGCTGCCAACTTAAGCAAAAACCGGATCCGCAGCAATCGAATTCGTCAGGCAGAGGATTTGGATGAGTTACAGGAAACCCTTGCAGGACAGGAATCAGAAGACCTTTCCTTTGTATGGGAGGCGGTGAAGTCTCTGCCTGAGAAATATCGGGAGGTCATTCATCTTTTTTATCAGGAGGGCTATGCTACCGGAGAAATTGCACGGATTTTGCAGCGCAAAGAATCTACCGTGCGCTCCGACTTGAAGAGAGGACGGGAACGTTTGAAGGAAATCTTGCAGGAGGTGTATGACTATGCATGATTTATTTCGGAAGAAATATCAGGAAATGATGGAGCATGTCGAAGTCAGCGAAGAAATGCGGGAACGCATCATGGA
>USSP01000108.1 GCA_900557385.1 uncultured Lachnospiraceae bacterium | reverse complement strand
TGGGAAAGTATGTGGGACAGGAAATGACCGGGTGGCTGTGCATCTTAGGGGCTGCCCCTTTCGCAGCCTGTGGTTTTTTCCAGTACCATGGCATGAATGCGGAGCAGTTTGCCTGGGCGTATATCAAGTCTGAATTTTTATACCCCAAGCGCCTGCTGTTTCAAAGTGAGGACCTGTACCATGCCTGCATGGAAGAAACGCTGGCCTTGGGAGAAAAGAGCCAGGGGGATGGCGCAGCCCTTATGAAAAAAAGAGAACAGCGGGCAAGGAAGAAACGGATGAAACAGAAAAAGAAAACGGGAAGGAGTGGTGCGTTTGATTAAAACCTTACAGCAGGCATTGAAAATGGACCGGGAGAAGTTCAAAGTCCCAAGGTCTGTCCAGCAGGCGATCCCGATCCAGCGGATCTGGCCGGATGGGGTGTTCCAGTCCGGGACAAAATTTTCCAAGACCTTCCGGTTTTCCGATATCAACTATGCCATCGCAAGCAAAGAGGATAAAACAGAAATGTTCTTGGATTACAGTGAACTGTTAAATGCCTTAGATTCCGGTGCGGCGGCGAAGATCACTTTAAATAACAGAAGGATCAATAAAGAAGAGTTTGAAGCATCCCTGCTTTTGCCGATGAAAGAGGACGGGCTGGATGAATACCGAAAGGAATACAACGAAATGCTGTTGTCCAAGGTCAGCGGCACCAACAACAGCATCTATCAGGAACGGTATCTGACAGTCAGTGTCCATAAAAAGAACATCGATGAGGCAAGAACCTATTTTGCGCGTGTGGGAACGGATATCATCACCCATCTGAGCAAGCTGTCCTCCATTGGGGAAGAAATGGATGCGGAACAGAGGTTACAGATCTTCCGGGATTTCTTCCGGGCAGATGAACCCCAGTGCTTCCCTTTCGATATGAAGGCATTTGCCAAAAAGGGGAGCAGCTTCAAGGATTGGATCTGTCCCCAGTCCATGGAGTTTTCCAAAGACTGCTTCAAGATCAATGAACGGTTTGGGCGGGTGCTGTATATGCAGGATTATGCCAGTTATGTCAAGGATGACATGATCTCGGAACTGTGTGATCTAAGCCGGGACTTGATGCTGTCCATCGATATCCTCCCGGTACCCACAGACGAAGCGGTGCGTGAGATCCAGAACCGTCTGCTTGGTGTGGAGACCAATGTGACCAACTGGCAGAGACGCCAGAATGCCAACAATAACTTTTCTGCCATTGTGCCTTATGATATGGAACTGCAAAGAAAGGAAACCAAAGAGATGCTGGATGACCTGACCACCAGGGACCAGCGGATGATGTTCGGCATCCTCACCATGGTACATATGGCAGACAGCAAGAAACAGTTGGATTCGGATACGGAGAGCATCCTGTCGGTGGCAAGAAAGCACTTGTGTCAGATGGCAACCTTGAAATGGCAGCAAGTGGATGGACTCAATACGGTACTGCCTTATGGCATCCGCAAGATCAATGCCCTTCGTACCCTGACCACAGAGTCTACCGCAGTGCTGATCCCTTTCCATACTCAGGAGATCATGCAGCCGGGCGGTATTTATTATGGGCAGAATGCGGTGAGCAAAAATATGCTGGTGGCAGACCGGAGGAAGTTATTGAATGGAAACTCTTTCCGATTGGGTGTCAGCGGTTCAGGAAAGAGTTTCTCAGCAAAAGAAGAGATCGTGGATCTTGCTCTGTCTACGGAAGATGACATTCTCATTTTAGATCCGGAGTCGGAATTCGGTTCTTTGGTGGAAGCGCTGAACGGGGAAGTGATCTCCATTTCTGCAACGTCCCATACCCATCTGAACGCACTGGATATGGATTCTGCCTATGGAAACGATAAGAATCCACTGATCGAGAAGTCGGAATTTATCCTGTCTTTGTTTGAGCAATTAGTAGGGGCAGGAAATCTGTCCGCCAAGGAAAAATCCATCCTGGACCGCTGTACCGCAGATGTGTACCGGGAATATATCCGAAGCGGCTACCAAAGCGAAGTACCGACCTTGAAAGATCTGTACCGACAGCTAATGCTCCAGCCGGAAGAGGAAGCCAGGGGACTTGCCTTGTCTTCGGAATTGTTCATCAATGGAAGCCTGAACACCTTCGCCCAGAAAACCAATGTAAATACGAAGAATCGCATTATTGCCTATGATATCCGGGAACTGGGAGAGCAGCTCATGCCCCTGGGGATGCTGGTCACCTTGGACAGCATCTTCAACCGGGTGATCCAAAACTGGAAGAAAGGAAAGACTACCTGGATCTTTGCCGATGAGTTTTATCTGTTGTTCCGCTATCAGTACAGTGCGGACTTTTTCTACCGGCTCTACAAGAGAATCCGTAAATACCATGGATTTGTCACAGGTTTAACGCAGAACGTAGAGGAACTTTTGAAGTCGGATACGGCAAGACTGATGCTGGCAAACAGTGAGTTTTTGATCCTTTTAAACCAGGCGACCACAGACCGGGATGAACTGGCCGTCCTTTTGAACATTTCCGAGAACCAGTTATCCTATATCACCAATGTAGGCGCAGGGAAAGGTTTGATCCGCTGTTCCGGAAATCTTGTGCCATTTGAGAACAGCTTCCCGAAGAACACGAAGCTGTACCGCTTGATGACGACAAAACCAGGGGAATGCTAGTAAAAAAGATATTTTTGTGTGGTGCTGCTGAACGTTCTTCGGCAGCATCCTTTTGGGAAGGAGGGAATGTAGATGGAAGAAAAAAGCGTAGAGATTCCAAAAATAAAAGGACCGCTTCGGGAGCAGGACAGTATCCGGGCGTTGCTGGAGCTTTTGGAACAACAGGGCATGGAGCAGGAAAAAGGGGATGTCATCCGCATGGCAGATCATATTGATTCCATGGAAATGCAGCTCGGAACCGTCTTGAAGGAACTGGGAGAGGTGAAGAAGCAACTGGGCGTGATGCAGGAAAGCAAGGTTAAGCTCTTTGCAGTGAATACGATCCAGAAAGCAGAACATCAGGTGAAAACACTTCGCTTTCAGGTGGGAGAATGGAAACGAAAGTTTGTGGAACGGGCAGAACAGGCGGTGTTTGATTTTAAAGAAAAGGGAAAAGATGCCCTTGCTTCTGCGGTAAAGGGCATGCACCTTACCCAAGGCTTGCAAAAGCTGCAGTCTTCCCTACATACGGTCATGCTGTCGATGGATCAGAAGATTGACCGTATGGGGAGCATGGCGGAGGAACTGCACGTTGCCAAAGGGCATCTGAAAAACGCATTTTTGGAAATGAACGGAAAAGATACCGCAAAGATCACAGAGCGCAATCCGGAACAGGGGATCATCTTTCAAACCCAGAAGGTGTTATTCCAATCCATGCGGAGCATCCATAAGCTGGAACAGAAAACGGAACGATTGCAGCAGCAGATCGGGAAGCTGGAAGAAAGACAAGGAAAACAGGCATCTTTAAAAGATACCTTGCAGGAGCTTCGGCAGGAAACAGCACCTCGTCAGCTTGGAAAAGAAGAAAAACAGAAGGCAGCGATCCGGTAAAGGGGAGGTGAAAGCTATGAAAGAAGAAACAACCATTACCTTTCTTGCTTCGGAGTGCGGGGAGTTCCATGGGATGGGAGAATGCATCGAATGTACTTCTTTAAAAGAGGCGTTCCGGCATTACCAGAGATTTTGCAAGCGTTTCCCTCAGATGGTTCCGTCTTTGGAGTTTTCTCTCCACCATGCAGACGATCCGCTGTATAACGAGGGAGAATATCCATTAGCAACCGGGGAGAAGGGAAAAGAGTTATTGTCCTATGTTCCCTATTATGCCAATCATCCGCTGGTTCAGGAAGCGGTAAGGGAACTGGAAAAGCTGGAAGAACAGCAGAAGAGACAAAAGAAACAGAGTAGGGAACGGTAATGCGATACAGGGAGGTGTGTGTTTGAAAGACATCAAAGAGAAGGTACGGGATAAGAACCCGAAGATCCGCAATCCTGCCTCCCGGCTTCCCAAAGAACTGGTGCGTTCTGCCATGCTGGAAACGAAAGAGAAATCCCGGATGGCGGCAGACAAGGTGGGAAGAGAAACCAGAGAGGAATCTCCGGTGGAATACGCCGGAAACCGGATAGAACGGGCAGAACAGCGGGCTGGAAAGGAAAGCGCTTCGGCTGCCTATCGTGGTGGAAAGAAGTTGGCAGTGAAAACTTATGAGAAGATAAAAGAGCAGAGGCAAAGAGAAGCCGTTACAGCCACGTTGGACAGCGAAACAGGAAGCGGTGGAACATCTGGACAGACAAGGGCAAAGAAAGGGCGCACAGGAGCCGGAAGGAGCATCAAGATCAAACCGGAAGCAGAGAAAACAGTCAAGGAGGCCGGAAACCGGACAGTAAAAACAGCGCCCCGTATGGTGAAAGCTTCCCCGGTTTCTTCCCAAAAGGTGAAAACCCAGGCACTCTTACAAAAAAAGCAGGCTTTCCAATCCATGAGGGCAGCCAGGGAAGCGAAACGGGCTGCCATGCGATCTGTCCAGACAGCCAAGCAAAGTGCCAAGACTGCAAAAACAACTGCCAAGGGATTGAAAGCCATGGCGGAAGCAGCGGCCCATGCAGTAAAGGCAGCGTTTGCAGCGTTGATGGCAGGAGGCGGTACGGTATTTGTGATCTTGATCCTCATTGTGGGGATCATTGGCGGTGCTGCGTTTATCGGGAGGTCCCCGAGCAGCGAGCCGCTGAGTGCGGAAGTCCTGGTCCATACCCCGGCGATCCAGCGGTATGCCAGTGAATTTGGAATCCCGGAATATGTGCCTGTCATTCAAGCCATCATGATGCAGGAAAGCGGAGGCAGGGGAACGGATCCCATGCAGGCCAGCGAGTGTCCGTATAATACCCAGTATCCCAATACGCCCGGTGCGATTCAGGATGCAGACTATTCTATCAAGGTGGGTGTACAGTATTATGCAGATTGTGTCCGGGAAGCCGGATGTGAAAGTCCACAGGATATGGACAAGCTAAAACTTAGTTTACAGGGCTATAATTATGGGAATGGGTACATCTCATGGGCAATCCGGAACCATGGCGGTTATAGTGAAGCCAATGCGCTGCAGTTTTCCCAGGAACAGGCAGCCGCCCATGGTTGGCCAAGGTATGGCGATCCGGAGTATGTCCCCCATGTGCTTCGGTATTATTCTGGCGGGGGATTGTTTGCCGGACTTTTTGGAAATGGGCAGCTCGTAACCATTGCGAAAAGCCAGTTGGGGAACGAAGGCGGCCAGAAGTTCTGGTCGTGGTATGGATTTGACAGCAGGGAGGAATGGTGTGCCTGTTTTGTGTCCTGGTGTGCAGACCAGGCAGGACTCATTCAAAGCGGCGCTGTACCCAAGTTCTCCCTTTGTACAGATGGAAAGAATTGGTTTCAGAACCAAGGAAGATGGCAGGGGGCTGGAAGTATGCCAAGTCCCGGTGCGATCATTTTTTTTGATTGGGATCACGATGGAACGTGCGACCATGTAGGAATCGTGGAACGCTGTGACGGAACAACCGTCTATACCATAGAAGGAAACTCAGGGGATGCGGTAAGAGAGAGAAACTATGCGATCAATTCCGATTCCATTATGGGATATGGAATGGTAGTTTATTAGAAACAGGAAAATGAATGATAGATGGAATTGTAGAGTTTGAATAACAATGCTATAATAGGAAAGGAAGGCAGGGCAGATGTCCTGCCTGTTAAAATCTGAAAAGTACAATCGTAAGATTGATAAAATAGAAGAACTGGGGAGTGGAATGTTTGAAACGGGAAGAGATTTATGAATATGTGAAGAAACAATACGGAACCGTTCCGGAATATCTATGGAAGGAATCACCGGAAAGTGCAGTGCTTCGGCATAAGAATGGAAAATGGTATGCGGTGTTAATGCAGGTTGAAAAATCCAGACTGGGATTAGAAGGAGATACGAAAGTAGATATCCTAGATGTAAAGTGTGATGCGGATATGGTCGGACTGTTGACACAGACCTATGGATTTTTACCGGGATATCATATGAACAAAAAGTACTGGATCACCATGCTGTTGGACGGAACCGTAAGTGAGGCGAAAATCTTAGACTTTTTGGATATGAGTTATGATTTGATTGACGGGAATGTTTAATGTAGACATTTTCATTTTGAAAATGTCAGATGCTTTTGGTTTAAGGAAGGGTAAAAATATCTTGCATTTTTAAGCAGGTGAAGTATAATATTATCAACAAAATTGAGTTTGCAGAAAGAAGGCATTTTTATGAAACTTGTAGGAAACAGAAAATTCACATGGGGAATTTGTAGCATTGGCATTTTATTAGCAATAGTAAGCGCCTTTTTCTTACCTCAGATTATTCCTGTTCATTTTGCAAATGGAATAGCCGATGGTTTCGGAAATAAAATGGAAGTTTTTTTATTTCCTATTTTGTTGTTTATAATTACACTTTTGACTGGAAAAGAAAAGATCAAATATTTTCTGACACATTCTAAAACATTTTTGACAGATGT
>USSP01000107.1 GCA_900557385.1 uncultured Lachnospiraceae bacterium | reverse complement strand
GGAAATCGCTGTCAAAGGCGTCCGAAGATCATGGGAGATTGCCCGAAGAAGGTCTGCCCGCAGTTGCTCGTTTTTAGCCAAAACCGCATTTTTCTCTTTTTCAGTAGCATTTTTCGCATTCTCCATTGCAAGTGCACATTCATTTATTACAGACAGCAGGATGCTGTATTCAAAAGAATCCAGAATTTCTTCTTGCAGTGGTATTCCAATTACACCGTAAACACTATTTCCGTTTCGGATTGCCAGATATAGACATTTAGCTTGTGGAAAATATTGCGTGGATGCACCGGCACGCTGTCTGTTTTCATAGACCCATCTGGCAATCCGCTGTTCTTCTGGTATTAAAAAATCTTCTGTGTCTTCTTTTTCTTCAGAAAACAGCTTTCCCCCTGATAAAGTTCCATTTTCCACAACATATGCTGTAATATTACGGTTTAGCAAACGGATCAACTGTGTACAGGTAACATCAAGGATCTCTGTTTCTCCTTGGGCCTTTTGCATCAGACGATCTGTATCAAACAGCACCTGTGTGCGAAAGGCAAGCTGTGCGGACATCTTTGCATGCGTCTTTAGCTTTGCCGCAAGTGCTCCCGTAAGTACGGATGAAATAAGCATTATAAAAAAAGTTACCGGATAACCCACCGCATAAGTATGAAAAGACATCCTGGGTTCTGTCAGAAAAAAACGAAATAAAACTACACTTAAGAACGAACCGGCTATACTGCAAAGATAACCATCTGTCACTATTGAAGTAACCAAAACACCCAAGATGTATATCGTTACAATATTCGTATCTGTGAATTTCAGCTTCTGAAACAGCAACCCAATGAAAGTGCATACTGCAAATATAAAAACTGTCAGGAAATAATCTCTTGCAGACGGTTTTTCTACATACCATGTAAATGGCTGTTTCTGATAACTCCTGGTTTTTACCGTATCTGGGATTATATGGATATCAATATCCGGTACAATTTCAATCAACTTTTCCGTCAAAGTTGACTTGCTGAAAAAATGATTCCGTCTGGCATTACTTTGTCCGATCACGATTTTGGTCACATCTGAAAGCCGGACATTGGACAGCCTGGCATACTCTGCAATCTGTACTGGTATGTTTTCCCCATGAGTCGTTACAATTTCTGCTCCAAGCATTTCTGCGTACCGAATATGTTCTTCCAGATTTTCTTTATCTAAGGCTTCTGATTTTGTACCAGTCTGCACATACAGAGCTGTAAAACGTGCCTGCAACGCATTCGCCATTTTCGCCGCTGTATCTACTATTTTCTGATTCGAAGGTGCAGCAGACAGACAAACAAGGATGTGTTCATCTGTTTTTTTATTATCTCCTTCGATTCTTAAACTCATCTTTCCTGTCACCTTTTTCTACTGTTTTTGAAATTATATCATGCGACTGCCAACATACCTTCTGCCATTACCTTCACCTCTTTACCAGCCTCTTCATAACAAATAAACTATATGCGAAAGCACTTCTGAAGGGTTCTGTATTCTCCCAACACCAGTAATTTAGTATTCTCTGCCAAATACGTATCCGGAGAAATTGCAATATTGAATTCTCTCTCATTTTTTACTGCCAGAATATTAATGTTGTAGCGTTTTCTGATATCCAATTCGCCTACTGTTTTTCCAGCCCATTCCTCTGGTACTTCCACCTCAAAAATCGCATGGGAAGCATCCACTTCCATATAATCCAGAATATGATCGTCCGTGTAACGGATAGAAGCCCATTTTGCGACCTGCTTTTCTGGATAGACCACCTTATCTGCACCGTTGCGTAAAAGAAATTTTTCCTGAACATCACGTTCAGCTCTGGATATTACCAGTTTTGCTCCCAGTTCTTTCAGAAGGGAAGTTGTTTCAAGAGAATTTTGAAAACTTCCTCCAATGGTCACGAAACAGATATCATAATTTCCAATCCCTAGAGATTGTAAAAATTCAGCATTGGTACTGTCACCAATCTGAGCATTGGTCACAAATGCCAGTACTTTATCCACCCTTTCTTCATTCCAGTCAACTGCCATAATTTCATGTCCCAACTGATTAAGCTGCATGGCAATATGTTTTCCAAATCTTCCAAGTCCAATAATTAATACATTCTTCATAATATTACTTTTCTCCTTCTCATCCAACTGTAATTTTTTCCAAAGGAAGCTTTGCATTCCCCTTGTTTTTTCCGGAAAATACCGCATAAATCAAAGTCAGACCGCCTACACGGCCCAGATACATCAGTATGATCAGCACAACCTGTGAAAAAACATGAAGCCTCGGTGTAATTCCCAGTGTCAGACCTACCGTACCAACAGCCGAGGCAGCTTCATATAGGCAGTCTAAAAGAGGAATTCCCTCGTATACGCTGATTGCAATTCCTCCACAAAAGAACAAGGAAAAATAAAGCATAGCTATTGTCGCTGCATTTTTTATCACGTCATATTCCAGTCTTCGTCCAAAAGCCCCTGCATTTTCCTGGCTTCGAAACGTTGCAATCGCATTTAAAATAAGCACCGTAAACGTTGTTGTTTTCATTCCACCAGCTGTAGAGCCCGGCGATCCACCGATCAGCATTAACAATATCATAACCGCTTTTGATGCCTCACTCATCTCTGAAATATTTATGGTATTAAAACCTGCAGTTCTTGTAGTTACGGATTGAAACACAGCTGCCAACAGCCGCTTCCCCATGGGCAAGTTTTTCAGATCACAGGTAAAGAAAAAAACTGCCGGGAGCAAGATCAGACATGTGGTAGTCATGAGAATAATCTTGCTTTGCATGCGATAACGTTTAAAATTCAGTTTGTTCGTATAAATATCATCCCAGGTAAGGAAACCAATTCCCCCTATAATGATCAGCAGCATAATTACCATATTTATAAGGATGCTCCCATAATATCCTGTCAGAGACGGAAAAGCATGAACTGCTGTTCCCAGTATATCAAATCCGGCATTGCAAAAAGCAGAAACAGAGTGAAAAACTGACAGCCAAATCCCCTTTAACCCATAATCCGATAAAAAAACTGGCAGCAATAACAATGCCCCTGCAGCTTCAGTCAAAAATGTCCCCTTTAAAATAAACCTTGTCAGTCTGACGATTCCTCCAACTTTAGGTGCTGACATCGCATCTTGCATAGTACTTCTTTGCATAAGAGATATTTTTTTCCCGGAAAGAAGAGAAACAGATGCCGCCACAGTTACCACTCCCAGTCCTCCAATTTGTATAAGGACAAGAATAATCGTCTGCCCTGCCTGAGACCAGTAGCTTCCGGTGTCTTTCACCACAAGTCCCGTCACACATACCGCAGAAGTGGCTGTAAAAAGAGCCTCATGAAATGGGGTCAACACTTGCTCCGATGTGGAAATGGGAAGCATAAGCAGAACGGTTCCTAAAAAGATCACGCCTAAAAATCCCAGAATAATTAATCGAAAAGATGTCATGTGCTTTTTCTTACATAAATTTTCCGGCATAATTAATTAAAACTCCTTATTATCAATTCTAATAGCACCACCTTCGTGATGCATTTTATTATATCCAATTGCTTTCAAAGATGGTATAAGAGTCTCTACTTCTGTATTAAGATTATATAAAGACACGGAACACACCTTTATCGGCACGCAACATTTGTACTTACAAGGGGAATGTAAATCAACCTTCGCAACGCCATAAATTATTTAGTAGCCTAAATCCAAATGCTTGATACCATTTTGCAAATCCGCAATGTATCATATCCAAACTTCCTTCATATAATTCTCCTTTACATTTTATCTTCATACTATTTATTCTTTTAACGAAATGCGTTTTTGCTTTGTGTAAGCACTGTACATTTTTTTACCGCCGCTCTTCTTCCAGGTACGCACCCGCACATACAGCGAGCCCTTGGTGGACAGATAACGGATTTTAAAGGTTTCCTTTTTCTTTTTGAGCCGGTTATATTTTAGGGAAAGTCTTGTCCAGGAAGCCTTGGATTTCTTTTTGTAGCAGATTTCTACCCGGTTTCCCTGATACCGCTCCACCCGGAGCACCAGATAACGGATCGATCCCTCTTTTTTCTTCTGCATCTGCACAATGGGAGCCGGAAATTTCTTGGTGCCGGTGTTACCAACATTGGTGATGTTTCCTCCCGTCAGCTTTTCTCCGCCTTCAGGCGTTGCCGCGGGATCTGACGGATCTCCGGATGGTGACAATGGCTGAGCCGTCTGATCTCCGGTTTCCGGCGTGACAGAGGCTTGTGTCCCATCTGTCGGCTGTGGCACATCAGAGGAAACCGTTGGCTGCGGCACTCCGGAGGGCTCTGCCGGATGTGATGTACCGGAAGAGTCCGTCGGCTGCGGTGTGCTTGTGATCACCGGCTGCGGCGTCGCAAGTCTGGCGATCGCCTCCGTCCGTGTTCCTCCACATCGGCTGCAGGTATATGTTCGGACTCCATCCGTCTCACCAGTTGGCTCTGTTGTCACCACACCGTTATCCCATTTGTGACCGGTAGCCGGTATGACAGTGACGTTCTCCTTCTCATTGCAGCCGCTTCGTTTGCAATGATGTGACTTGCTTCCGGACTTCGTACAGGTTGCCTCCTGATCGATCGTCCATTCCTCGGAAATATCATGCCAACGCGGCGTGGCAAGCTCCTCCTTTTGCTCCCCACAGTTCAGACAAACGTACTTTGCCGTTCCATAGGAATCGCAGTCATCCGTGATCCAGATTGTCTCAATAAGCTGCCAGTCATGTGCCGCCTCTTCAATCTCATAAAGGGCTTTCGCCGTAATATCCTCTGTCACAACACCAGGCAGTCTGTCCGCCACACCGTCCCCGTCAAGATCCCACCTGAGATTGATCAGGCTCGTCCCGACAGGCGGATAACAATACGAATCCCCGATCAGCGGATACGGACAGTTTTCCCCTTCCTTTACGATATATTCTGCCTCCATGTAGTGACGGATCAGATAGCGTACCAGATGCCACTCTCCCTGATAGAGTGCTTTATTTCCCTCCAGCAGTGAGGAATCCGCAAGCGCCTGCTTTGCAAACGGAAGATCGATTTCTTCCAGATTATTTAAAAATCCTGTCCCTGCCTCCCGACAGACCGATTCAAAAGCTTCTGCGGAGGTGTCCGTCAAAGCCAGCTTCTTTGACACTGCTTTATCCATCATAATATCACAGACAGACTGTGTCAACTCCGGAAGTACCAAAAGCTCCATCCTCCCCTCCGGTATGTCACTGATAAAATCCTGTCCAAGAGTAACATGCCCGGCATCGATCTGCATGTATTTTAACCCGGTACAGTTCTGAAACGCTCTCGCTCCGATCTCGAGCGACTCTCCGCACAGATATACCTTTTCCAGTTGTGTCGACTGAAATGCTTCCTCCCCGATCAGACGCAGATCATTCCCGGCAAATTCAACACTCTTCAGATACGGGCAGCATGCAAACGCTCCCTCCCCGATATATTTCACACTCTCCGGCATATAAACATAATGAAGCTCTGAACTAAAAATTATAAAATTATCGGCGATCGTCGTTACTCCCTCCGGAATATTGATGATCTCCTGTTCCCATCTGTGTTCGATCGCATACTGTTCTCCCACCATCAGAATGTCATTCTTCCAGTTTGCTTCGTTATCTGTATACATTGTCTGATCGATCACATGATATCCCCATTTCCGGATATTGGGACCAGCCTTAATCTGCGTTAATCCAATGCACACATTAAACGCCTCATCACCGACAGTTTCCAGCGAATCGGGCAATATAATACTTTGGAAGCCACAATGGTAAAACGCCTTGCAGCCAATGGACCGCAGGGTATCCGGAAACTGAACCACTTCTAACTGCCCCTGCTCCTCGAAAGCTCCATCACCGATTGCCGTGATCTTTTTGCCATCAATCTCCGTCATGATCAGCTTTTTAGCATTTCCGGTGTATTTAAGGATCGTGACCTCGTCTTTGTCATCCACACTGTAAATGCAGTCTGCTGCCGTCAATGTGGAAACATCCGAAAGTGTTTGAAAACACCGGTTGTCCACCGCATTGCTTTCCTGCACATGCTCTATCTGTGCATGCACCACCGGTATCATAATGTCCGCGGCTCCTGCCAGACATAAGCCTGCTGTGAGCAGATATGCAATTTTCGCTTTCCATCGTACCTTCATTTACCGTGTCCTCCACAAATCGTCTTTTCCCATTTATCCGTCAGGCGGATCTGCTTTTGTCTCGAATACGCACTGTACACTCTCTTGCTGCCGCTTTTCTTCCAGGTCCGTACCTTCACATACAGCGAGCCCTTTGTCGAAAGATAGCGGATCCGGAATATCTCCTCTTTCTTCTTCAGCGTGTCATACTTCATTGCCAGACGCACCCAGGCTCCTGTTTTCTTCTTTCGGTAACAGATTTGCACATGATCCCCCTGATATTTGGTCAATTTGATCACAAGATAGCGTAGCTTCCCCTGCTTTTTCTTTTGGATGCGGATCACCGGCGCAGAAAGTGTTTTTCTACTTATACCACCGCTCTTTTTCAATGAGACACCCGATGTGCT
>USSP01000106.1 GCA_900557385.1 uncultured Lachnospiraceae bacterium | reverse complement strand
TTATACAGTTCTTTCATAATACGGACCGCATCTTGGTTAATCCGTGGTTTAGTTTCTGTACCAGCCGAATAGCTTTCAAACACACCTGGTGCCAAATGTCTTCCAAAAGCTTCTGCAATACCTTACTGGTGCATGGCGCGTAGGCACTGGGTTTCACCACAGCAGTATTCCCTGCAGCCAGGGCATCGATCAAAGGCTCCAGCGTGAGTAACACCGGATAATTCCAGGGACTCATAATCAGCACGGTGCCGTAAGGCGAAGGAGAGCGGAAGCTTTTGGCAGCGAACTGGGACACCGGAGTGGAAACCCGGGTACACTTTGCCAGCCGTGGCAGATGCTTCTTCATCCAGTGAAGCTCGGACAAGGTAAGCCCGATTTCACACATATAGCTCTCCATGGAACTTTTCCCCAAATCCTGCTTTAAGGCATTGCAAAGAGCTTTTTCATATCGCGACAGTGCCTGCTCCAGCCGGGTCAGCTGTGCCAGCCGGAAGGCTACCGGCTGGGTAGCACCGGAAGCAAAAAAGGTGTGCTGCTTATCTAACAAATTCTTTAATTCCTGTTCGTTCATCGGAAACCCCTTTCTATCATAAAAGCTTTTTATATAAAGCGTTCTACCCCCTATGGTAGAAGCCGGTCTTGCATCTGTCAAGAAAACAGAGTCTGTTATGCATGAATCTTAACAGGTTATAAAAACAGAAAAACGGGGAAATCTGGTAGCAACAAGAAGGTTATAAAAGGAGCGTCGCAGATTGGAACAGATTTCCCTTTTTTATGGCTTTACGAAGGAGGAACAGCAGCAAATCCAGAATCTTGGCTGTATGCGCAGACAAAAGTTTGAGAAAAATCAAAGAATTCTTCATATGGGCGATTTCATCCGTGAGATAGGGCTGGTTCTGACCGGGAGCATACGTATTGAAAATGTGGATGTATGGGGAAACAAAAGCATTTTGGGTCATCTTGCTGAGGGACAAACCTTTGCAGAAACCTATGTTTTCTGTGAAGAAATGGTGATGGTGGATGTGGTAGCTGCAGAACCCACGGAAATCCTTTTCCTGCATATAAAAAGGCTGGAACAGGAAGGAGAGATGTCTACCTGGCAAGTGAAGCTTCTTTGGAAGCTTCTTCGGATGAGCAGTGAGAAAAATCTTCTTCTCACCAGTCGACTTTTTAATCTTTCGGCGAAAAGTGTCCGGGGACGACTTCTGACCTATCTCAATGAACAGGCAGTAAAAGCCGGAAATACCAGGTTTTCCATACCTTTTACCAGACAGCAAATGGCAGATTATCTCAACCTTGACCGCAGTGCATTGTCCAAAGAACTATGCCACATGCGGGATGAAGGGTTATTGGATTTTCATAAAAACACCTTTCGATTATTTGAAAAAAAGTAAAAAATTAAAAACGGTGGTTATAACAACCACTTTTCTTTTTCTTGTGCTTTATAGTTGTCCATGAAGTCAACTACTGATGGAGGAAAAAAATATGTTTTGTTATCAATGTCAGGAAACAGCAGGGTGCAGCGGTTGTACACAGGTCGGTGTGTGCGGAAAAAGCCCTAAAGTAGCAGCAATGCAGGATCTTCTGGTTTATACTACCAAGGGACTTTGCGCGGTGACCACTGCACTGCGGGAACAGGGAACAGCTGTTTCCAGAGAGTGGAATCACCTCATTACGGAAAATCTTTTTACCACAATTACCAATGCCAACTTTGATGAGGAAGCCATTGTGGCACGCATCCGGGAAACACTTCGGGTGAAACAGACGCTTCTTTCGCAGATCAAAGAAGCGGATAGTCTGCCGGAGGCTGCCAGGTGGAATGGCAAAGAAACAGATTATGAAGCCAAAGCAATTACGGTGGGTGTGCTGGCAACCAGAGAGGAGGATATTCGTTCGCTACGGGAACTGCTTACCTATGGTTTAAAAGGACTTTCTGCCTATTCCAAACATGCCAATGTACTTTTACAGGAAAACGAGGAAGTGGATGCTTTCCTACAGAAAACACTGGCAGCTACACTTGATGACAACCTTAGTGCGGAGGAACTGGTAACATTGGTTCTGGAAACCGGAAAATACGGAGTAGAAGGAATGGCTTTGCTGGATAAGGCGAACACGAAAGCCTATGGTAATCCAGAAATGACCAGAGTCAATATCGGGGTAGGCAGCCGCCCGGGAATTCTGGTATCCGGCCACGACCTGCGCGATTTGGAAATGCTGTTAGAACAGACACAGGGAACTGGAGTGGATGTGTATACGCATTCCGAGATGTTGCCAGCTCATTATTATCCCGCTTTCAAAAAATATGACAATTTTGTAGGCAATTATGGAAATGCATGGTGGAAGCAGAAAGAGGAGTTTGAGTCCTTCCATGGACCGATCCTTATGACCACAAACTGTATCGTACCACCTAAGGACAGCTATAAGAACCGACTCTATACCACAGGTGCAGCAGGCTATCCGGGTTGTAAACACATCCGTGGCGGTATTGGAGAGTACAAGGATTTCTCCGAAATCATCAACCAGGCGAAGCAGTGTCAGCCACCGGAGGAAATCGAAACCGGAGAAATTGTAGGAGGATTTGCACACAATCAGGTGCTTGCCCTGGCAGACCGGATCGTAGAGGCAGTCAAGAGCGGAGCAATCCGTCAGTTTGTAGTGATGGCAGGCTGTGACGGAAGGGCGAAAAGCCGAAATTACTGCACAGACTTTGCAAAAGCATTACCCGGAGATACGGTGATTCTTACTGCTGGCTGTGCCAAATATAAATATAATAAGCTGAATCTGGGGGAAATTAATGGAATTCCCAGAGTGCTGGATGCGGGACAATGTAATGACTCCTATTCTTTAGCAGTAATTGCATTGAAACTGAAGGAGGTATTCGGCTTGGAGGATATCAATGAACTACCCATTGTTTATAATATTGCCTGGTATGAGCAGAAAGCGGTGATTGTGCTGTTGGCACTTCTCTACCTGGGAGTAAAAAATATCCATCTGGGACCCACACTGCCAGCCTTTTTAAGCCCCAATGTAGCGAAGCTTCTTACAGAAAAATTTGGACTTTCGGGTAGTATCCCCTTGGAGGATATGACTTGAGCAGATGCAGAATAGTATGGTAGAATGGTTATGTTCATCGGTTGACCGGTGAATGTAATCAGAATGTTTCCGGGAGGAATGGCAGCCATGATGGTAAGCAGTGCAGAACTTAAGGAGCATATTCAAGGTGTCCGTGGCGAGGTACAGCTTTTAAATTACGAGGAAGCGCTTGCCTATGCGAAAGGACGCCCCTATGAGCATGAACTGGATAAAATGATGAATCAGGAAAAGCTGCCCTTTTCCAAAGCCCAGATGTATCCGGATTTTATTCTGGGGAAATGTCTGATTGATGAGGGAACTGTGGATCATCCGAAGCAGATTTATGCGGTGTATTGCCTGACTCCGGAAACACTGCTTTTGATTACCCCCAAAAAAGACGAACAGATTCTGTACAAAATCCTGGCAAACACCGAATCGGAGAAGGATTCCAGACCGCAACTGTTTTTTCTCCGCTTTCTGGAACAGACGCTGCAGGATGATACGGAATATTTACAGAAAATTGAAGAAGAATGTTATGACATGGAGGAGGATATTTATGCGGGGAACTGTAAACAGAATCCAGCTCCTGCCATGTTAAGCTACCGGAAGCACCTGCTTACCCGGTGCTTCCATTATCAACAGATGGCAGATATGAGCGAAACACTGGAAAAAAACATCAACGAAATGTTCAATCGGAAAGAACTGCTGATTTTGGAGGAATTCCACAACAAGGCAGACCGCCTGGATCAGCATTGTGGAATGCTGCGGGAATATATGGTGCAGATCAGAGAACTTTATCAGCAGCAGATTGACATTCAGCAGAACAATACCATGCGGATTCTCACCATTGTGACCGCAATTTTTTCGCCGCTCACATTGATCGCAGGGTGGTATGGCATGAACTTTGTGAATATGCCGGAACTGCAGAGTAAATATGGATATGTTACGATTGCCGTGCTGTGCTTTGTCATTATTTTGCTGGAAATCCTGTATTTCCGCCATAAAAAGTACTGGTAATAGCCGGTTTACATAAGAAAGGAAGAACTGTATGGAACGATTTCATAGAGTGTTTGTCATTGTATTGGATTCTCTTGGTGTGGGAGCCATGCCGGATTCCGAGAAATTCGGGGATGTAGGCGTGGATACCTTCGGTCATATCGTAGATACCGTAGGACCGCTGCAGATGCCCAATCTGACCAGACTGGGATTTTTGCAGATTCACCCCGGAAAGGGAATGGAGGCAGAGTCGAATCCTCTTGGGCGTTATATGAAAATGTCCGAAGCCAGCTGTGGCAAGGACACCATGACCGGACACTGGGAAATGATGGGGCTGAAGGTGGAGAAACCTTTCCAGACCTTCACCGATACCGGATTCCCGCCGGAATTGATTGCGGAACTGGAAAAACGGTGTGGTAAGAAAGTCATTGGCAATAAGAGTGCCAGCGGCACGGAAATTCTGGAGGAACTGGGAGAGGAAGAAATCCGGGACGGTTCCATGATTGTATACACTTCGGCCGATTCCGTATTACAGATTTGTGGAAACGAGGAAACCTTTGATTTACAGAATCTGTATCGTTGCTGTGAGATTGCCAGAGAGTTGACCATGAAGGATGAATGGAAGGTGGGCAGAGTCATCGCCCGTCCTTATGTGGGGAAGAAAAAAGGCGAATTTGTCCGCACCAGCAACCGCAGGGACTATGCTTTAAAGCCCTTTGGAAAAACGGCACTCAATGCTTTGCAGGAGGCGGGGCTGGATGTGATTGCCGTGGGCAAAATCCATGACATCTTTGTGGGAGAAGGCATTACCGAAAGCCTGCACTCCCAATCTTCCGTCAACGGCATGGAGCAGACCGTGGAAATTGCCGGCCGGGATTTCCATGGCTTGTGCTTTACCAATCTGGTGGATTTTGATGCTCTGTGGGGGCATCGCCGGAATCCGCAGGGTTACGGCCGGGAGATTGAAAAATTTGATGTAGGTCTGGGCAATTTATTAGAGGTGATGCGCCCGGATGATTTGCTGATTATCACTGCGGATCATGGTAACGACCCTACTTATACCGGAACCGACCACACCAGAGAATATGTACCGTTTCTCGCCTATTCTCCCAGCATGGAACAGCATGGAGCATTGCCGGGGAGTGACACCTTTGCAGTCATCGGTGCCACTATTGCGGATAACTTCGGCGTGAAGATGCCGGAAGGAACCATTGGCAGTTCTATTTTGAAGGAACTGGAGTAAGAAATATACGACAGGATAGATGGAACCGTGTCCCATCCATAAACACGGTTTACATAAAACAAAACACAACAGGAGGATTACAACTATGCACATGGCAGATGCCCTTGTGAATCCGGCAGTTGCCGGAACCATGTATGCCTGCTCTACCGTGGCAGCGGGATATTCCATTAAGAAACTGAGAGAGGAAGAAGATTTAGAGAAAAAAATCCCGATAATGGGCGTGATGGGTGCTTTCGTATTTGCGGCACAGATGATCAATTTTTCCATTCCCGGAACCGGATCTTCCGGACATTTATGCGGCGGCATGATGCTTTCCGCTATTTTAGGACCCTATGCAGGCTTTATTACCATGATTGGCGTGCTGCTGATCCAATGTCTGTTTTTTGCAGACGGAGGACTTCTGGCGCTAGGCTGTAATATATGGAACATGGCATTTTACGGATGCTTTGTGGGGGCGCTGCTTATCTGGAAACAGATGATGAAAAACGGCGTCACCAAAAAGAAAATCACCATTGCCTCCATCGGGGGATGCATCATTGCTCTCCAGCTGGGCGCTTTTTCCGTGACCATTGAGACCTTGCTTTCCGGCGTGACAGAGTTACCCTTTACAGTATTCCTGGCAGCAATGCAGCCGATTCATCTGGCAATCGGCCTGGTGGAAGGGATCATTACCGCAGCCGTGCTGTGCTTCGTCTATGATGCCAGACCGGAACTGATTTGGACAGGAGCATCTGTGACGGCAACGGAAAAGAAAGCGAAACTGTCCTACAAGGCACTGGTATGTGTATTGGCAGTTACCGCCGTTCTGATTGGCGGAGGCTTGTCCCATCTGGCATCCGGAGACCCTGACGGTCTGGAATGGTCTATGGAAAAGGTGGCAGGAACCACAGAACTGGAAGGAGAGGGCAGTGCCTATGACACAGCGGACCGTATTGTTTCTTCCACGGCAGTGTTACCGGATTACGGCTTTTCCAATTCGGATTCCGCAGCGGGTACCTCTGTATCGGGAATTGTAGGTGGTATACTGGTCTGCGTTTTGTGTGCCGGTGTCTGTTTTGTGATTCGTAAGACGAGAAAGAAAACGGTTTAAAGGATGAAAATTAAAGTACAGGAACTGGACTATGAAGAAGCATTATTGCGGATGGATCATTCTCATCACAATCCGGTGAGACCCTGGCTGGCATTTCGTTTCCTTTTAAAACTGGTTTCCATGCCGGATTTAAAAGCTACCCATTTTGAGTGCCAGCGGATTGGAATGGAGAAATTACAGAAAGGCGAGCCTTGCCTGATTCTCATGAATCATTCCAGTTTTATTGATTTGACA
>USSP01000105.1 GCA_900557385.1 uncultured Lachnospiraceae bacterium | reverse complement strand
TCGCGGTACGCGTTGAGGATTTTCGCCTGCTTGCTCAGTTCTTCGTTGGTCTTTTTGCGGTAGTCCTCAATCTCTTTCATCGCCTGTGCATATTCTTCGTCATTTGGTGCTACACCATGCCATTTGGGAACATTTTCCATAAATGACACGCCTTTTCCTTTTACAGTGTTGCATACGATACATTTCGGTTTTCCGTTTTTGTTTGCCTTGGCATTGTCCAAAGCAGTCACAATTTCTTCCATGTTATGTCCGTCAATACGGATTGCGTCAAATCCAAAGGCAGCGAATTTTGCACGAAGGTCTTCGGTGGGCATGATGTCCTTTGCAAAGCCATCGTTCTGAAGTCCGTTGTTATCAATAATGACTACCAGATTGTCCAGTTTGTACTTGTTGGCAGCCTGTGCAGCCTCCCAGACCTGTCCCTCGTCACACTCTCCGTCACCTAACAGGGTGTATACCATGTAGTCCTTCTCGTCTCTCTGTCCAGCCAGTGCCATACCTACCGCGCAAGAGAATCCCTGTCCCAGGGAACCGGTGGAAATCTCAATGCCGGGGCAGCGTTTCATATCGGGATGACCTTGTAATAGGGAACCCTGCTTTCTCAGGGTGTCTACTTCCTTCTCCTCCATGAAACCTCTCATGATCAGTGCAGAATAGAGAACCGGGCAGACATGACCTTTGGATAAAACGAAGCGGTCTCTGTCTGGCCATTTCGGATTCTTGGGGTCTACGTTCATTGCGTGGAAGTACAGTGCTGCCACAATATCCGTAGCGGATAAGGAACCGCCGGGATGACCGGACTGTGCTTTATAAATCATGGTCAACAGCATCTTACGAAGGTCTTTTGCGTGCTGTTTTAACTCATCTAATTCTACTTTTTCCATATTCAATACCTTGCCTTTCCGATATTTTATTGATTCTTTGCCTCATCCATCAGCTTTTTAATCTTTTCAAATCCAGATTCACCAATCATGTATACGGGTACAGGAACCTTATCCTTGTCAAAAGTGATCAGGCTCATGGAAATTTGTGCAAAAGCGATGACATCCACTTCCTGTGCCAACTTGTACAGTTCCTCTCTTACCATCTCGTCATGTTTTGCTCTGTCCCCTGCGCAAAGAACATCAAAGGCGCCCTCTGCCACTCTGGGAATAATCTCAATCTCTTTGCCCATTTCATCGGCTTTTTCCTGGATGACTCTGCCGATTGCAGCGGGACTGGTGGGCAGGGTAGCCAGAATACCGATCTTTTTGCCGTTCTGTACTGCCATCTCGGCAACGGGCTCTTCTATATTAATTATAGGAATGTTCAGCAACGGTTTGATTAACTTGGTTGCCTCATTAACAGAGGTACAGGTTACGATAATGCCCTCTGCTCCTGAATTTTCTGCTGCTTTTGCATAATTCAACATTCTGGATGCGATGGTGGGAGTCATGCCGTTGTAGGTTCTGGTGTCTACTAACAGGCTGTCATCCATAATATTGTAAATCTTCAAATCGGGGTTTTTCTCCTCGAAGGGTTTTGCAAACGGAGTGTAAATAATCTCCATAAAGTTGTTGACTGTGTTAATGGTATATAATTTTCTCATTGTCTTTTCACTCCTCTATTCTGCAACTGTTTCTTTTGTGATTTCCGTGCCATCGGTCAGTTCAATGACTGCTTTCCACTTTTCACCGGGTTGGATGCCCTCGATGGGTGCCTGAATCCAGTTAAAGAGAAAGTTAATGGTAAACGGATCGTCGTATGCTCTGTGAACAAGTTCTCCGTCTCTGTAGAAACGTACCTGATGGATTTTCTCTGGATATACACTTGCCAGACGAATCCATCTCTTTCCTTCCCAATCCTCATTCTTCGCCAGTCCTTGAAGGTAGTACCGGTTCTGCGGTTCAATCTCTATGGGTGCAATACCCAGTGTATCTGCCATGCGGGCTGCAAAGAAGGTATCTTCCCCTTCGGTGATGCCCCATGGTGTGGGTGGCTCCTGTTTCGTCATGTTGTTGTAGTAGCCCCATGACACACCCTCGTCCAACGCCACCTGCATGTTGGAGAGTGCCTGTGAATCTTCATTACATACAACCGGACGGTCAGGCTGTAATTCCTTGACCTTCCGAATCTGGTTGTAAAATACCTGCCGCGACATATTATTGCCGTGAATTAAAATGACATCGGATGCATTGGTGATCTCCGGGGAGAAGTAAGCGCCTGTACTGCTGCAGCCTACCGGAATTCCACCGGATTCCCGTTTTGCAATCTCGATGAGTTCCACGATGCCGCTGTCATTGTAAAGGATAGGATGGACTTTGTAGGCATCAATGTCGTGCTCGTTGGCAATCTCGAAGATTACGTTGGTGAATTTCTCGTCCCGCAGCCAGTTGCAGGCGGTTTTCACTCCTTCCATCACGGCTCTGTCATCTTTTAAGAAACGGCTCTGGGGACCGTAATAGCAGCTTACAATGACTACCATTCCCAGTTCATCCGCTGCCTCGATAATTTTTTTCATCCGCGCCAGATAGTCGGGGGCAATGCTCTTTCCATCCGGGCTGAAGGGATTGTTCTCAATGGTCTTGCTATCAATGGTAAAACAGGGACCACCGCCTTGGAATCCCACCGTAAATGCACGCAATCCATATTCGTACCATTCCGGGAGGGCTGCAATTAACTCCTGAGTATTACGATCCGGGTCAAAGGTTCTGCCAAAGCGGTTAAAGCGTTCCGGTTTCTCCACATCCTTAAAGACGCCCTGGATAAAACGGGCATTCATCAGCAGTCCGTGATATTTTTCAGGACAGTTTGGAATTTCTGTATAGGTTTTTCTGCCGTTGAGCAGAAATTTGTTTCCATCGATTGCTAATACGGTTTTCATCGTTGTTTCACATCCCTTTTCTATTTTGCCCGGCACCAAAATCTCGATGCCGGGCGATTATCATGTCTATCTTATTGCTATGTTTATTTTGCTAACCACTCGTCTAACTGAACCTGTTTTGCATCCATTACATCCTGTAAACCTGCTGCATATAATGCATCATTCAGTTCTTTCAGAGTAGATTCTACATTCGCTGCGCCTACGCTACCGGTTTCCAGTGCTGCACGATAAGTGCTTAAAGCGTTGCTTAATGCAGTGATCTGGGTAGAATACTGTGTGCTGTCCCAGTTAAAGCCGAAGGTCTTGCTTACTACACCCCAGTCATTGTGAGTCTGCAGTTTATCCCAGTAGTCAGCGCTCTTGGAACCATCACTCCATACATAGGAAATCATCTGGTTACCCATGGACCAACCGGTATTCTGGTGATATTTGTAATTGGATCCATCCTCGCTGTCTACGAAGTAAATGGTGCCATCATCGTTGAGTTTGTAGTTTACATCCTGGATACCATACTGCCACAGATTCATCAGTTCAGAATCAGAGTACAGTGCGGAGATAAATTTGAATGCCATTTCAGGGTCTTCACTGTTGTTTGCAATACCGGTATTGTAGAGACAAGCGTTACCGGTGAACAGAACGCTCTCGGTTCCTCTGTCGGACTCAACACCTGTACCAAAGTACATTGCGTAGCAATCCATACCGTTTGCCGCTGCAGCTTCTACCAGGAAGCCGGGTTTAATAGCAGTTACATAGCTGAAGGTATTGCCGGCTTTCATCATGGTTGCAGATCCGGAGGTATCGGTCTGGGCATCCTTGAAGATATATCCTTTATCGTACCAGTTTGCTAACATGGTAATTGTATTTTTATAGGTATCCGTTTCAAATTTGTTGACAACCGTAGTAGATTCCTGATCAGCCTCCCAGTCGATTACGCCAAAGTTATCACCTAACTGGTCAACATGGATAAAACGGTTCATCTGGGAAGAGCTTCCTTGTAAGTACAGAGGAATCATGTCCGGATATGCCTCTTTTACCTTTGCAAAAATATCGCCGGCTACAGACCAGTCATAAATCTTTCCGTCATACTCGTCTTTATTTTTCTCCAGACCGTATTCCTCGGTAATTCCCAACTCATCGCAGATATCGGCACGCATGCACAAACCGCCAAGTTCTACATACTCTTTGTTTGCAGGGAAACCGTAAAGTATGCCATTTACAGTACCGGCATGAGCAAGACTATCTCCTAAGGCATTCTCAACTGCTTTTCCTTCTGCGGAATCCATGAACTCGGACATGTCATAGATACCGCCCATGTTAATCCAGCTGGAAGCCAGTGTACTCTGAATGGGGAATACATCCAATTTGTCACCACCAGATAACATCATCTGAACCTTGCTCTGATAATCAGCAGGCTGCAGAGGAAGTAATTCTACCTCAATATGTAATTCTGGAACGAGTTTTGCATTGATGGCATCCTGTACAGCTGCTCTTGCTGCCTCATCCTGGGTATAGAACTCCAGGTATGCAAAGGTGAGCTGATAGGGATTTTCTTCGGTATATTCACCGTAAGCAGTCTTTGTGACGCCGGAATCCGCCTCACCTGCTGCTGCCTCAGAACCTGTCTCTGTTGATGTGCTGCTGTCCGTTGCTGTGCTGCCTGCACTGCCACTGTCTGAACTTCCACAACCTGTCAGTAATGATGCAACCATCATTGCGGACATCATGCCTGCTACTAACTTCTTTTTCATATTAAGCCTCCTTGTTTTCCGGAGGAAAATGCGACTGCCCTTGCAGGAGCAGAGGCTTTGCCTCCCTGTTTGATTTTGTTTACTTTTTTTGTTGCTTTCTTTTATAGAATCTTAACCCTTGACACCACCAAGAGTAATTCCCTTTGCATAAAACTTCTGGAAGGACGGAAAGATGAGCATAATGGGCAGGATTGCCACAAAAGCGATTGCCATCTGAATTCCCGTTGCCGGAAGAGATGCCGCCGCAGAGGCGACATTGGAATCCGAGCTCTGCGCAATGTACTGAATATTGGAAATCATCTGATTGAGCAGATTCTGTATATTGTATAAATCCTTATTTTTTACGATGTAGTACAAACCGTTGGTCCAGTCGTTCCAGTAAGCCAGTCCTGCGAAGGTTCCCATGGTTACCAGAATCGGTTTTCCAAGAGGAATGACGATGGAGAAGAAAATTTTGAACTCGGACGCTCCATCAATTCTTGCTGCCTCATACAAACTCTCTGGGATGCTGGTCTGGAAGTAGGTACGAATCATCATCACGTTCCATGCACTGAGCAGCAGATTCGGGAGCAGCTGTGCGAAGATGGTATCTTTAATATGGAAGGTTCCGCTCCACATAATATAGGACGGTACGATACCACCGTGGAACAACATGGTAAAGAATACAAAGAACATTAAAAACTTACGTCCGGGAAGGTTCTTTACCGTCAATGGGTATGCCATCATGGCTGACAGAAAAATGTTGACCAGGGTTCCCACAAGGGTTACTAAAATACTGACTCCATAGGCTTTCAGAATTTTGGAACCAGAACGGATAATGTAAATGTAAGCCGCTGCTGAAAATTTCTTCGGGAAGAAGGAGTAACCGTTGGCTACCAGAACATTCTCATCTGTTACCGATGACATAAACAGCAGGATAAACGGTAATATGATAATCAGTGTCCAGATAACCATCACGATGTTAATGGAAACCTGATATTTGGAAGTTTTTTTCTTCATCTCTTTCCCTCCCTTAGAATAATGCGTTTTCTTCGCTCACCTTACGTACAATCAGGTTTGCGGTAATTACCAGGATAAATCCTACGATGGACTGATAGAAACCGGCTGCGGCACTCATTCCGATGTTTGCCTGCTCCATCAAGCCCCGATATACATAGGTATCAATAACGTTGGTGGTTGAGAACAGCATTCCTGAATTTCGGGGAACCTGATAAAACAGTCCGAAATCGGAGTAGAAAATCTTACCAACGTTTAGTAAGGTCAGGGTGATGATGGTGGGCACCAGGGACGGAAGTGTGATGTTTTTAATTTGCTGCCACTTGGTTGCTCCGTCTAACATTGCCGCCTCAAACAAGGTGGGGTCAATACCGTTAATGGTGGATATGTAAATCAGGCATCCGTATCCGATGCCCTTCCAAGTATTGACAAAGATCAGAATAAAGGGCCAGTACTTGGATTCGGAATACCAGTTAATGGGATCTTTTCCCAATGCTTCCAAAATGGAATTGTTTACGATACCGGTACTCTGACTTAAAAAGGCGAATACGATGTAACCGATGATAACTGCTGACATCAGGTACGGGAAAAGGATGGCACTCTGGTAAATCTTCTGTGCTTTTTTATTCACCACATCACTGATGAAGATGGCGAACATGATGCCGATTACCATGTTAATGATAATGAATGCCAAATTATACAGAATCGTGTTTCTTGTGATAACCCAGGCATCCTTGGTTGCAAACAGGAACTTGAAGTTGTTCAGCCCGAACCATTCACTGCCCCAGATTCCCAATCTTACGTTGTATTTTTTGAAAGCTACAACGATGCCTGCCATGGGGATATAGTTGTTGATCAGTAAATAAATGGCTCCCGGTAGAAACATGAGATATAAGGGAATGTATCGTTTGATACGAGCTAATTTTGTTTTCATTCTGCGCTCCTCTCTTTTGTAAGCCACAATCGGAATACCTGTTCCGCGGTGCGTTTCAAATTTTCATAAGCGGTTGTGGAATCCATTGCCTCCTCT
>USSP01000104.1 GCA_900557385.1 uncultured Lachnospiraceae bacterium | reverse complement strand
GAGAGCCACGTGCTTCGTTACTGGGAGGAAGAACTTGCCCTGCCCATTAAACGGAATGAACTGGGGCATCGTTACTACACATCAGAGGATATTGAGCGGTTTATCCGAATTAAAAATCTGAAGGAGCAGGGGTTGCAGCTGAAGGCAATCCGATTGCTATTAAAAGATGGCAAGCTTACACCTTTGGAAAAAGAATTTTCCGAACAAGCAGAAAGATTGGAAAATTTTGCAAATCCGTTCCGGGACAAGCAGGAGGAGAAGCACTTGCAGGTACAGCAGCAGACTACACAGATATCCGTACAGGAGGAAAGCAGAGAACAGAAGCTTAAACGGATGGCAGAGCTGTTTAAACAGGCATTGGTACAGGCAGTGTCAGAGGTGAATGAAAAGCAGACGCAGGAATTATCACGCAGGCATACAGAAGAAATCAACGAAGCAAAGGAACATATACTGAAAGAATTGGATTATGAACTGCGGACAATAACAGAACAGAACGAGGAACGGGCCGCTAAGGAAGAAGAGCATTTTAAAAGGCTGGATGAATTATTGAGACGGAAACAAAAAAAGCGTCCAGCAGAATAGCTGGACGCCCTTCAATCCTATTGTATGTTTGTTGATTAGCCCTGAGAGATAGAACCGGTAGGGCAAGCGCCTGCACAGGAACCGCACTCGATACAAGCATCAGCATCGATCTCGAACTGACCATCTCCCATGTGAATAGCACCAACGGGGCACTGAGCTTCACAAGCGCCACAGCTAACACAAGCGTCACTAATTACATATGCCATAATATTTTCCTCCTGACTGTGTATATCAATCTTGTTAATTGATATTTATTTATCAAATTGATAACCTCATTGTAATATAAAATGCAGGGAAATACAAGAGTATTATTCTTCCTTTTTAATCAATTGTTTTCTTGTTTAACCAGGCAGTACCATGAAAACGAATCAGGAACAGAAAAGTGCGAACCACCCATTCCAGGGACATACATACCCAGGCTCCTTCTACACCGTAGCCCATGGGGATTGCGGCGATATAGCCGGCGCCCACACGGATGAGCCACATGGTGACCAGAGAAACGACGGAGGAATAGACAGCATCTCCGGCGGATCTTAAGGTGTAGGGCATGATATTTGACATTGCCCAGAAGAACGGCATGGGGACGATGGCGATCCAAAGCAGGCGCAGGATCAGCTGAACAGCCTCCTGGGAAGGATGATAGGTGGTTAATAACCAGGGCATCAAAGGAATAAAGACGACCAGAGAAACCAGAACCAGTGCAGTACCCAGATAGATCAGTTTACGGCCATACCACTTTGCCAGATCTTTTTTGCCGGCGCCAATACATTGTCCGATGACAGTAGTGGACAGATTCCCTACGGCGTAGGGAGCTGCATAGGCTAGACCGAAGAGAGAGGAAGCAATTGCGTTTGCGGCAATGCTTGCGGTTCCCAATTCTACCAGATACTTTTGGACTAAAATACTTCCGCCGTATAAAAATAACTGCTCCGAGCCGAAGGGAATACTGATTTTTAACATAGAATGGAAAATCCTTGCATCAAACCGTATAAGATCGGACTTCTGCAAATAAAGCAATCGATTTTTCTTGATAAAAAGATGATAGGCTGACATTGCGGATCCCAGTAAACGGGCAAGAATTAATGCCAGTATGGTACCCATGATATCCCAATGTAAAACATTGATAAAAATAAAACTGAAAACAAAATAGGAAACATTAATGTAAATCGTGAGACGCAGGCAGGTTTTGGTTTCACCCAATCCACGGAAAATGGCAAAGACTGCGGAGTACAGGGAGTAGATGACCAGAGAGACACTGCTCCCTGACAGGTACTGGATGGATTTACGGATTACCAGTGGCTCTGCATTGCCATAGAGGATATAAACCATAGGAGAGGCAAAAAGAATCAGTAAGATACCGATCAGCAGGGAGATTCCTATGGTTACCAGTAAGGTATGTCCACATGCTTCACGGATTTTTTCCTGATTTCCTTTTCCTTTGTATTGAGCCACAACTACAGTACCGCCGGCGGCAATTGCGTTTAATAGGCATAGCACAAGGGTGGTAACCGGATTGATCATGCTCACGGCAGCCACAGATGCCTCACTGGAGGAACTGATCATGGATGTGGTCAGCATACTGATCACGTTAATAAAAAACATGTCCAGAATGAGAGGAAACAGCATTTTGAAGATTTCCTGATAGGAAAACATATCACTGGAAAATTGTTTATGCAGGAAATGCTCCCAGTATTTTTTTGAAAAAAACGTATTTTGCCTGTTCATACCAAAATTTTCCCATGAAATATTTCAAGATAAAGATTAAATTAGGATACAATATGGGAATTATATTAAAAATGCAGTGGGAAAACAATGCGGCAGGATGCGTTTTTTATAACAAAATTGGCATTTTTATAATAGGTTAGCGAGCATGGATAGCGAGCATGGATAGGTTGCGAAAAATCGGAAAAAGTATTATACTAGGAACACTTCCAACGAAAGGAGAATCGATATGACTGGAATTACAAGAGAAATGACTATCGGTGAGGCAATTCGTACCAACGAAGCCGTTGTGCCGATTCTGTTAGGTGCCGGTATGCACTGCCTGGGATGCCCTTCCGCACAGGGCGAATCCATCGAGGAGGCTGCCATGGTACATGGTATCGACATCGATGAACTGATGACTGCTATCGAAGAGGCATAAATCATACAGGGTAAAGAAAAGAGGTATCTCCCATAAGGGTGATACCTCTTTTTCGTCGGGTGCGCCCGGTGGCGCACATTTCATCGGATTTATCTGGATAGAGCCATCAGATTTTCTAACGCATGGTTTTTGATCACCGGAGAGAAATGCTCCGCAAAGTAGGCTTCATTACCGGGCATCTGTTTTACGGCATCTCCGTATTCGGAAACGATGTTACAGATACGGCTAAAAGCGGCAGGGGTCTGTTCGCCCAGGCTCAGAACCAGTACATAGCCACCGTTTTCGGCCTTATATAAGGCACTGTCACCTAATGGCTCATGCCCTATAATACCTGCAAGGCGAATCAGGGGCTGCAGATTATGAAAAGAAAACATGCGCAAGACCGGTACCGCAGGAGCCGGTTCTTTCGTGGGTTCCTTCTTTGCACCGGAAGCCTGTGTGGAGGGAATCTCTCCTTTGGCTTTCTGGATTTTGTGGAAAAGCTCGGCAATTTCTTCGGAAAGCGGTTTTTCCTGGGTAGGAGGGAGCTCTTCAAGATCCTCCAGAGTCTCATCATCAAGGGTATCATGAATGGAAGGAGCAAATTTGGCAAAACGTGTGTCCAGTTCCTCCGGATCTTCTACCTTGGTGATAATGAGCACAATGCACTCGGAATTTAACGGAATTGCTTCTATCATAAGAGGAATATCCTCTGCTTCAAAACCGAATTCGAAGGAGGCCTGCTGCATCATATCATGGAAAAGCTGTTTTGCCTTGTCTGTGCCGTAAGCCAGTTCACTGATCTTGAGTTGACGGACAGCCAGATCTTCCCGGGTGAGGGTGCAGCGGATCTGATGATCGTTCACTTTTTCGATCTTCATGGATGCATAAACTCCTTTCTTTTTACAAATTTCTTATATTTAAGTTATGATAAACTTTGTTCCGGTGTTAGTCAATAGACGCACTCGGAGTTTAGAAAAATTTAATCAATGGAATTTGTGAAAAAGCTTGCATAATCCCGGTATGTTTTGTATGATTATACACATGGGACGCCACGGACAATCAGTAATGTCTGGAGGTATCAAAATGATTCTTTTTTTCTATCGTTAGTCAGCATGGAACGGTTCCGTTCCGTATCATCCTTTGTGTTTATTTAATTTCATATTGATTCAGGATGTCTTAAAGCTTTAAAGCTTGTCTTTGCTATTACTATCTATAGAATAATTCTTTTCTAAATTCCACGCTTAATTCAAAATTTTTTTACGCGTTCGGGTGTCTCGTCAGATTGTCCTTTTACCGTCATCTTCACATCAAAAAGATTTGTATCACGGAACATACCTCTTTTTGAGATTCTGTATGTGAGGAGGTGATCACGATTCGTGATCGGGAACAGATTTTGTCGGAACAGCTCGCATATGCCATTCTGCAGGGAATTTCCATAAAAAAGGAAAGAATACCATGCATACCGGACATGACCGCAAATGTTTGCGTTCGGGAAGAAGCCGAAGAGATTTATATGCCGGATTATATCATGGATGATGCAGGTGTCGTGCGGGAAATCCGATATGACAAGATAAACGAACTTTATTATAAGCCATAGATTGCCAGATTTGTGCCATAAAATGCGTTCATTCGGAAACCCCTCTATGACAGTCTGCCCAAACGGGAAGATTTTTAACGAAACGGAGTGAAATGCGTTATGGAAAATTTTTTCTGAGGAAAACTAATGACGGTAAAAGAATAGTCTGTTATAATATGGAACGTCGGAAAGGAGTTTATACAGATGAAAAAAGTAATTCCGGTGTTCATTGCCATTTTTTTGATTTTAATCATTGGAGGAGTGACCTTCGGCAGTAAACTATATGAGAAATATTCCTATTCTCAGGAAGAAGCAGATTTAAACGAATATTATAACTTGTATTCCGATTCGGATATGGCAATCATTTTGCAGGATACGATAGTGCCTGAGCATGCCCGGTATGTAGATGGAGAAGTGTATTTTGACCTGGATACCGTGCATAAATATTTTAATGAGCGTTTTTATGCTGATGTACAGGAACAGCTTTTACTGTATACCATGCCTACCTATGTGATCCGTACTACTTTTGGAACCTCCCAGTACAGTTATACGGATGAGGAACAGCAGCCGGTGGATAACACTACGGATTACAGGATTTCCTATTATGAAGATGATACGCTGTATATTGCCGCCGATTATGTGGCACAATATACGGATCTTCACTATTATCCCTATACGGATCCCAACCGCGTATGGATCGACACCCAGATGAGTGAACGGACAGAGGGAACCATCAATAAGAGTACAGCGGTGCGATTACGCGGAGGTGTCAAAAGTGCGATTCTGACACGGATAGAAAGTGGAGAGCAGGTAATTGTATTAGAACAAATGGATGAGTGGTCGAAGGTACAGACCATCGACGGCTTCATCGGATATGTGGAAAATAAGAGACTGGATCAGGTGGGACCGGTGGCAGTTGATTATGCTTCGGATTTCACAGAACCGGTGTTTACCAATATAAAGAGAGATCATAAGATCAATATGGTCTGGCAGCAGTTCTGGTCAGCACAGGACGGCAGTTATCTGAAAGAGGGATTGAAAGGAACCCAGGGAATCAATGTGGTTTCTCCCACTGTATTTTTCTTAAGTGATAACCAGGGCAACATTGTAAATATTGCCAACAAAAATTACGTGGATACGGCGCATGATCTGGGACTGGAGGTCTGGGCACTTGTCAGCAACGTGGACGAGCCCAGCGTAGATGTGAATTCCAAAGAACTTCTTTCCTCCACGACTGCCCGCAACAATCTGTGTCACAATTTGATGGCAGCAGTAGAAGAGTATGGTTTTGATGGAATCAATGTAGATTTTGAACAGGTCAACATGCAGGCAGGAGAGGACTATATTCAGTTTATCAGGGAACTGTCGGTGGCATGCCGCAATCGAGGAATCGTACTTTCCGTTGATAACTATGTACCTACAGAGTATACCGCACATTACAATCGCGCAGAACAGGGGATCTGGGCAGATTATGTGGTGATTATGGGTTACGATGAACACTATGCGGGAAGCGAGGCAGGCTCCGTTGCTTCTATAGGATATGTAAGTAAGGGAATTGCCGATACCGTTGCAGTGGTACCGGAGGAAAAGGTGATCAATGCCCTTCCTTTTTATACACGGGTATGGAAAACCCAGGGAGGAAATGTAACCTGTGAATCTGTGGGAATGAATACAGCCCAGAATCTTTTAACGCAGAATGGAGTGACACCGGAGTGGAATGATGAAGTCTGCCAGAATTATGGAGAATATGAAAGCGGAGATACCCTGTGTCAGATCTGGCTGGAGGATGCGGAATCCATTCCGGCAAAGCTTGGCGTGATGAGTCAGTACAATCTGGCCGGTGTAGCTGGCTGGAAACTGGGACTTCAGGCAGATTATGTGTGGGATCTGTTTTCCACCTATCTTGCACAATAATTATCAATGATTCAGATATCGAAGGATTCCTAAGTGGATTGCCCAGGCAACCCGCTCCTGATAAGTATCGTCAATCAATTTAGCAGCCTCGGCGCTATTGGAGAGAAAGCCACATTCGGCAATCACAATAGGCACCGAGGTTTTTTTTAACAGATAGTAGCTGTCGTTGGCTTTGGCAACCCGGTGATTGGAAGGATCCAAGGTACGAACCAACTGATCCTGTAGGATTTCGGCGGCCTGTTTCCCTTCCGGACTGGTTTCATAATAGAAAACCTGTGCTCCGTGTACATACTCCTCGTGATAGCTGTTCTGATGAACACTGACGACCAGTGCAGGATGGGTTTCTTCAATTTTTTTTACTCTGTTTTTCATGTCCTGTACTTTCTTATTGCTGTCATTTTCCTCATAAAGCCCTCTGTCAGTGTCTCTGGTCAATACCACTTCTACATCGGAAGCCTCCAGAAAATCCTTTAATTTCATAACAATGGAGAGATTTACA
>USSP01000103.1 GCA_900557385.1 uncultured Lachnospiraceae bacterium | reverse complement strand
CACTCTGTCACAGCCTACAAAGACCGCATTGACCCAGCCGTTTTTCATGACCATGGCAGACATATTGTCACAGATCAGCGTTACATCCACTCCGGCAGAATGTAATTCATAAGCGGTAAGTCGGGCACCCTGGAGAAGGGGTCTGGTTTCGTCGGCAAAAACATGGAAGTTGTACCCTCTCTCCTGCCCCAGATAAATGGGTGCAGTAGCTGTACCGTATTTGCTGGTGGCCAGCTGTCCGGCATTGCAGTGGGTGAGAATACCGTCTCCGGGTTTCACCAGGGTAAGTCCGTACTCTCCAATGGTTTTACATACCCAGGTGTCTTCCTCTTTGATCCGGACAGACTCTTCCTTTAATAAGTTTTTGATGGTGTCGACCGGTTCACCTGCATGGTCTAATACCACCTGTTCCATGTTATTGATTGCCATTCTCTTCAATGCCCAGGAAAGGTTGACTGCAGTGGGCCGGGCGGAATCCAGGTAGTCTTTTGCCTTGCGAAACTGTTCCAGGAAAGTGTCATAGTCCTGGGTATCAATCTGTTTTGCCAGAAGATAAATGCCAAAGCCTGCTGCCACTCCGATTGCCGGAGCGCCTCTTACTTTTAACAGGTAGATTGCATCCCACATTTCCTGGGCGGTGTGAAGATGAATCATCTCTGTTTTCGTAGGCAGACTGGTCTGGTCAATAATTACCAGCGCATTATCTGCATCGTCCAAAGCCACGGTTTCATAGTCTAAAATTGTCTTATTCTGTTCACTCATTTTTCCTATATCCTTTCACTTGAATGGCGGTAAAAAAGTTATCCACATTATCCACATACTTTTAAACACAGCGATTTTACACAGTTTTTACATATGACACACTTGTCACTGTCACAGGTGTCACTCTGCGATATGAATGATCTGGGCAAACTCACCACGGCATGCTTTGCATAAATCCTGGGGAGTCAATGTGATCTGCATACCCAGTTTTCCGCCACTGACTGTGATTTCCGCCAGATTCTCTGCCGAATCATCGATACGGGTGACAAACTGTTTCTTCATGCCAATTGCAGTACAGCCGCCCCGAATGTAACCGGTGACTGCATTGATGTCTTTGACCGGAAGCATGGAGACCGACTTTTCTCCTACGGATTTGGCTGCCTTCTTTAAATCCAGCTCCTCTGCAATGGGAATAACAAAAACAAAATAGTTTTTGCTGTTTCCCACGGTGACAAGGGTTTTGTACATGGTGTGATAGGGAAGTCCCAGTTTGTCCGCAATCTGGATTGCATCCACAAACTCATCACATTCATAGGTGCGATAGGTATAGGGAATTTTCATTTTCTCCAGCATACGCATCGCATTGGTTTTTAATTCTTTTGCCATCGGAATACCTCTTTCCTTTTCTCTTTTTTATGTCCAACGAATCCACCAGGTCAGTGGAAAGCAGTTTTGTAATAGTTTCAGTGCGGGGACATAATCCGCCAGATTAATGATAACCGGACTGAATACCAGGGTTGCCAGAAGTAACACCGGCATCGCCGCCGTGAGCCATTGCCTTTTGGGTAACAATGTCTGGACAAGCCATCCCGTTCCCCACAGAATCAAAACATACAACAATGTATGGGAAAATGCAAGCCATGGGGCATTGTTTTGTGTGCTGAACAAATCCAGGGCCTGGTATCCCGGCATGTCTGACAGCAGGGAACTTCCTGCATTAATTATCATGCCTGCCACCAGCGTAACTGCCACCGGGAAAAGCATTTCTGCAGAGGCTGCCCAAAATCGGGCAATGGGCTGCCCGCTGAAGTAATACCGGCGCCGTTCTTTATCCTTATTACAATCCAATAACCCAGTCCACAACATAAAATAAAGGAAAAAGCCATATAAGACATGGGCATCCGGAAGCGCTGCCTTTCTCCGGACTTGCGGCAGAGTGTTGCCTACATCTTTCACTCCTTCCACTTCCCGTTGCTCCGTTTCTACAGTCTGATAAGTAAAGTGAAAAGTACTGCCATCCCCCAGACGGTTCTGGTACGCTTCCAAGGCCATGGATTCATCCGCTTTCAGTTCCGGTGTGTCTGCCACATATCCGGCAAAGATTTCTCCTCAAATAAGATGGCATAAATCTTTTCCTGTATGATAGGTGTCAGACTGGATGCCGGAGACTGATAGACCGTAATGTCCTGTCCTCCTTCATGGTTTATCATTCTGACACCAATGTCATAAGGGATGATAAAACCACATTCCGCCTGGTCTTTTATCACTTTCTCCCTGCAGACATCCCTGTCAGATTCCAGCGTCACATGGAATAGTGCGTCCTGATTTTCCCGCAATAGTTTTTCCCGCACCACCTGTTGCAGTTGTACTTGTCTGGACAATTCTGTTTCCGTTAGTCCTTTGTTTATTTCGGTTTTCTCACTGCCGGACTGCGTAGGTTCTCCCTCCAGCCACTCTGCCGGTTCCAGGTAGATACTGACCTGTACGCCCTCCATGGGCTCAGCACTTTGTCTCTGCCACAGACACAATACCAGAAAAAAGCCTGTCAGCAATGCCCAGAAATACACTTGTCTGCCTTTCTGTTTCCCTATTAAATTGACCCATTTACTCAATCGCTTCATTGCGCCGGATTTCTCCCGTGATTCCTTATTGTTGTTACCGATAACACTTTCTTTTTCGGGTATTTATCTGGTTCTGTACTTCTGGACAGCCCCTGCTCCTGCGAGAAAACAGAGGGTTGTGAAAAGGCAGGCTGTTATCTGTCCGGACTGCTCTGCCCACAGGGTTCCGATTCCATTCCCCTGTACTGCGGCACTTTGCAACTGTAACATCCAGTTAGTCGGCAGATAGGTGCCGATTGCGTTGATTTCTTTCGGCAGAAACGCTGCAGGAATCAATCCCCCGGATAGAAGCAACATGCCAATAGAAAGGATAGCAAGTGTTATAATTGCCAACCCTTGTTCTTTCACAAGAGTGTATAGGAAAAGCTGTAGGGAGGAAACCACCATGGCAGTCAAAAGCAGGGTCAGAACAAGTCCCCCATTCCAGTTGACTGTAACATCCACATAGTGCCTTAACACCTGATCCAGCAGAAACAGATACCCGGTCTGCAAAAGAAACAGCCACAGCGTACCCATCTGTTTTCCCGTAGAGACTCCTGCCCGGTGTAACATCCGCGCGGTCTGTTCCGGTGTTGGTAATTGCAGGAAAGAGGCTCCCATTCCCCAGAGCATGGTTATCAAAAGCCCCGCAGAAATCCCATAGAATAAGGGCAATGATACCTTTCCTGCCGCATTGACTGTCTCAGTCGAAAAGAGTTTCCCCCGTTTCAAGGCTCTGTCCAGATTCCAATCATCAATATCCTGCTCATACTGATGAAGATGTTCCATTGCCTGAGGTGTTTCGCTCTGCTGCGCTGCCAATGTGTCCGCCGAGATCGCAAGATCATAGACTGCATAGGTCTGTGCCTGGGCTGTGGTAAGTAAACTTGCCCCTGAAGCAAGGAGTTCCCCAAACACGGTACTCTCAAAAGTGGCATCCAGAGGCATATAAACCTGCACCGGGGTGTTGGTACCGTTCATAATATCCTCCAGCACATGCTGGGGCACCACCATCACCGCCAGTACCTCCCCTTCCTGCAGTTGGAGAAAAGCATCCTCCCAGTCCTCTATCTGGAACTTGCAGGCTGTCCGCACCGAGTCCATCTGTTGTACGAACTTAATGAGCATGGGGGTATAACGGCTGTCATCCTCCACCACGATGGCTACCTTCTGTTGTCGGTAGAGCTGATCCCCATAGAGAAACTTCTGGGCACCAAACACTAACCCTAACATACTGGCAAGTAATACCACTGTGATACCAAGCTGCGCAGGGAGCAGGCGCAGGCTGCGTTTCCATGTGATGCGAAGATATTGCATCCTGCACCTCCTTTCCTTTTGCTTATCGCCGGATATGCCTGTAAACAGGCAATTTGAGAATGATTTACATGGCATGAAATCGTTACCAGATGCTCTGCAGCTGCCCCAACAATTCTTCCACATCTGCCATCATATCGTCCAGATCTTTCTTCAATTCTTCTAGTTTCCAGACTTTTACAGTATCCAGATTCTCCTCCGGCTGTTCAATGATGCCATCCCAGGATGCCAGTTCCGATTCTCCGTCAATCTGCACCAGCTTTTCTCCGTCCTGTTCAATGACCACATGATCCAATGCAATGTGAAAGCCCTTGGACTTTTCCTTCCATTCTGCATTTCCCCGGAAGGCGTGCTGTTTTCCTGCGAGCATTCCCTGTTTCCAGGTAATGCTTCCCTGCAAAGCGATCTCCCGGCTGGTATCCTCCTGCCGTTCCAGAACAAGGGTCATATTCGCCCGGTCAGACTCCTGTTTCCATTCCAGGGTCTGTAATGTATCTCCCTGCAGGGTAAGTGTGCTCGTTGCTCCCGGTAATAATTCCTGGGGAACTTCCATATCCATCCTACGAATGGTGTTATCCTGTGACAAGTCCAGATATATTGTCATCGGTTTCGCTTCATCCAATAACGCCAATCCTAATAAGTCTGCGGTTTCCTCCACTGCCTTTGCAGAAATATCCAGCCGGAAGCGTTCCGTTTCCTTCTCACCGTTTGCTCCTCTGGTGTATTCCCCTGTATCAGTCACCGTCAGTTCTTTGGCAATCTGTTTCAACTCTTTCTTATGGGCTTTCATCCAGTCTGTGTTTACCAGTTCTTCCGGTTCCGGAAAGGTTTGAAACAGGGTCAGTCCGGTATCAATGGCAAAGGGCTCCGTAAAAACTTTCGGTGCCATAAGGTAAAGCATCTGTCCATCCAGATAGGCATCCATGTTTCCCAGGGAAAAACGTAACACCTCCAGTTCCACATTAGCATCTGCCCGGTGCTGGTTTACGGAACGTTTGGCATCATAATTGAGGGCAAGGGTGATATTTAAATCTTTCATGCCACTGACTCGGATTTGTCCCTGATACTGGGTATCTCCATTTACATAACTTTTTATCAGTTCCTGTGGGTCTAAGCCATATAAGAGAAAGGCAGAATCCTGGGAGGTTTCTTCCAGAAAGTTTTTGCCTGCCAGCAACAGGCGGATTTCCGGTTTCTTTAACAAGTTAACAGTACAAATCACCCCTGCAAGTATGAGAACCGCCAGGACAATTCCTATCGTTATCCAGATTTTACGTTGTTTCATTGTTTTCATTTTAACAACCATGCCTTTTCGCAGTTTTGGTTTTCCATTGAACCGGTTAATATCTGCCCCGAATCGGTTAAAATTTCGATACAAGAGGAATGCCCCGGAGAGTGGGGTCTGCCTCGGTAAGTTTTCCATCCCTTAAAATCAAAAGCCTGTCACACAGCTTTAATTCCTGTTCCTCATGGGTGGTGATGAGGATGGTGCCGCCCTGCCTCTTGTAGGCAGTGAGGTATGCCGCGATTTCCTCTTTGGCAACCAAATCCAGAGAGGCACCCGGTTCGTCCAGAATGAGAATCCGGGGATGCCCTGCCAGGGCACAGCCGATGCTGACCCGTTTCTTCTGTCCTCCCGAAAGGGTTTTCACCCGCTTGCCTGCCAGAGGGGAAAGTCCCAGTTCCGCCAGAATGCCTGCCTTTAATTCCTGCTCCAGTGTTTTCCGGTCGGGATACCAGAGGCAGAGGTTATCCCACACCTTCAGTTCTTCAAATAAGGTGTTTTCCTGGGGGACAAAGCCCACAATTTTCTGAAAGAGAGTTTTGTCCCGGCAGGCATCCTGCCCCTCGTAGAGAATCTGCCCGGCTTTTGGTTTCCGCATCCCCGCCAGGATGCCCAGCAAGGTGGATTTGCCACAGCCGTTTTTGCCCACAATGCCTATGCACTGCCCTCTTTCTGCGGAAAAGGACAGTCCCTGTAACACCTGGTGTTTTCCGTATGCAAATTGTAGGTCTTTTACTTCGATGGATGGCATGATGGTTCTCCTGGTTGTTTCATGTAACTAACTATTCGGAACCCCATTCGCAAAACCGCATCTTCGATGCTTTCCTTTTGCTCATGTGGTTTTCTCGCCATATAAACTTGCCTTTCTGTATGCATGCAAGCATGCACAGAAGTCAAGTTTGCATGGCTCCGAATAGTTAGTTACATTATACCCGTTTTTCTTCATAAAAGAAACTACAAAAGCCCCGGTCTGTATATACATACAGCCGGGGCCTGCGTTTCTTTATTTCAGATTCATTTCAAAAGTCCAAGATTAGTTCTGAACTTTTGCAGCCTTTGCAGCTTTGATTTTCTCGGTCAGCTGAGGAACGATCTTGTTCAGATCGCCAACTACGCCGTAGTCAGCTACATCGAAGATAGGAGCATCTTCATCTTTGTTGATAGCAATGATGATGTCGGACTCTTCCATACCAGCTACGTGCTGGATCGCACCGGAAATACCGATTGCAAAGTATACGTGAGGACGAACGGTCTTACCGGTCTGTCCTACCTGGAGATCCTTGGGTTTCCAGCCTGCATCTACAACTGCACGGGAGCAGGATACAGTACCACCTAATACTTCAGCTAAATCCTCAAGAAGTTTGAAGTTCTCAGCAGAACCAACTCCACGGCCACCAGATACCAGAATCTTGGCATCCATGATATCTTCTACATCAGATACAGCCTTCACGATCTCTTTGATGGTTACATATTTGTTATTGGGGGTAAATCCGGGATTGAACTCCTCAACAACAGCTTTTGCACCCTTAATGGGGTCAATTTTCTGCATAGT
>USSP01000102.1 GCA_900557385.1 uncultured Lachnospiraceae bacterium | reverse complement strand
CTGGTGGTACGAAAACAGTTCCGCAGCAAAGAAAGAAGATACCCAAGGGGAAATGGATGAGAAACACGGGACAGAATAAGTCCATGATTGGGAAATTAAAGAAATAAAAGCTGAGAGAAACGACAGACTCAAAAGGGGATTGAGGATGTCGTTTCTTTTTATCTCCGGTACCACATTTTCTGGACACAGATTTTTCACAAAATAAGCAGAATTTAAACACATTTCCTGCGTATACTCTTTTTGAATACAACAAGGGAGGTCTTACCATGATCGAAGTGGAAAATTTGGTAAAACGGTATGGAAACCATCTGGCGGTGGATCATCTGTCTTTTCAGGTAGAGAAGGGACAGATTTATGGTTTTCTGGGACCTAACGGTGCCGGTAAATCCACTACAATGAATATTATGACCGGGTACATAGCAGCCAGCGAAGGCAGCGTGAAAATTGATGGACATGATATTTTAAAAGAGCCGGAGGAGGCAAAGAAGTCCATTGGTTATCTTCCGGAAATTCCACCTCTTTATACCGACATGACGGTAGGAGAATATTTACAGTTTGTAGCGGAATTAAAAAAGGTTCCAAAGGCAGAGCGGAAAGAACAGATTTCCCAGGCCATGCAGACCGTAATGATAGCAGACAAGAAAAACAGTCTGATTAAGAATTTGTCTAAAGGTTATAAACAGAGAGTCGGTCTTGCCCAGGCGATTCTCGGAAATCCGGAAGTTATCATTCTGGATGAGCCTACCGTCGGACTTGATCCGAAACAAATCATCGAAATTCGTGAGTTGATCAAACATCTGGGCGAACAGCATACCGTTATTTTAAGCAGTCATATTCTGTCCGAAGTGGCAGCAGTTTGTGATAAGATCATGATTATTTCTAAAGGAAAGCTGGTAGCCTGTGATACACCGGAAGGTTTGGAACGCATGATGGATGCAAAAGCCCAGATTCAGTTGGAAGTGCTGGGAACGGCAGGAGCCTTGGGTGAGGCTTTATCCGGGTTACAGGATGTGGAAGTGGAGAATATTACCGTATCCGAAAGTGATCCTGAAATTGTCTTTGCAAGTCTCCACACGCCAAAGAGCGTAGATGTGCGTAAGGAACTGGGCAAAAGTTTATTACAAAATCATCTGCCCGTTGTGTCCATGACCAGAGTAGAAAAATCTTTGGAGGATATTTTCTTACAGCTGACTGATGAAGCAAAGAAGGAAGAAAAGCCGGAGGAAAATACAGAAGTGAATTTAGAAGAGGACTCTGTAGAAGTAACCAGTACAGCATCGAATGAAAATGCAGCACCGGAACAGACAGAAAGTGAGGATGAAAATCATGAAAGCAATTTATAAAAGAGAGTTAAAGTCCTATTTTCAGTCAGTCATTGGCTGCCTTTTCATTGGTGCGACCTTATTTATGATTGGCTTATACTTTACCGTATATAATCTGATGTATGGTTATCCCCAGATTTCCTATGCACTGCAAAGTGTCGTCTTTTTGTTCATGCTGACGGTACCGGTATTGACCATGCGAATTCTGGCAGAAGAGCGGAAAAACAAAACCGACCAGTTAATTCTGACGGCACCTGTTTCCGTTGGAAAAATTGTACTGGGTAAATATCTGGCACTGGTGACGATTTATACAATTCCCTGCCTCATTGTGGCAGTTTATCCTTTGATTCTTTCCCATTTTGGATCGGTGCCCATGGGTGAATCTTATCTGGCGCTTCTGGCTTTTTATTTATATGGTCTGGCAGCAATTGCAGTAGGTACTTTTGTATCTTCCCTGACAGAAAGTGTTGTGATTTCTGCGGTTGTAACCTTTGCATTGTTGTTTTTAGGTTTTGTTATGTCTGGGATTACCAGTCTGATTTCCCAGTCAGGAAATCTGCTGACCAGATTTTTGAATATCTTTGATATGTCAAGCCGGTTTTATGATTCCCTGGAAGGAACCTTGCATATTGATGTAATTATTTATTTTCTGTCCGTCATTGTGCTGATGTTGTTTTTGACCTGTCAGATGATTCAGAAACGCCGTTACAGTGTATCTGTGAAAAATATGTCCATCAGCGCCTATAATTCAACCATGACAGTGATCATTGTAGCAGTTGTTGTAGCTGTGAATCTGATTGTGGGTGCTTTGCCTGCGAAATATACCGTCTGGGATCTTACAACCAATAAACTATATTCCCTGACCCAGGATAGTATTGACTATGTCTCCGGATTAACGGATGATGTTACGATTTATGTGTTAAATACAGAAGATAATACGGATTCCATGCTGACGCAGACACTGGATCATTACAAAGAACTGACGGATAAGATTTCGGTAGAATATGTGGATCCTGTGGTCAATCCGAAATTTGCTTCCCAGTATATGGATGCTTCTACGACCGTATCCAGAGGAACCGTCATTGTGGAAAGCGCGAAACGTTACAAAGTAATCAGTTCCTCCGATTTGTATGAGAGCAGCTTTGACTACAGCACCTATCAGAGTACGACGACAGGCTATGACGGCGAAGGGCAGATTACCAGTGCCATTGCCTATGTGGTCAGCGACGAGATGCCTAAGATTTATGTAACTACCGGACACGGAGAACAGCAGTTGGAAAGCTCCTTTACCCAGTTGATCGCAAAGGCAAATATTGATACGGAAGATTTACAGCTGATGGATGTAGACACGATACCCGAAGACGCAGCAGGAATCTTGATTGATGCACCCCAGAGCGATTTTTCTGCGGATGATTCAGATAAAATACTGGCTTATCTGGAGCAGGGTGGAAGTGTATTTGTAGTTGCCGGATATACGGAGGATACACAGCCGAACTTCCAGAAAATCTTGAATTATTTTGATTTAGAGGCACAACCGGGTATGGTTTTTGAGCAGGATCAGAATCACTATTATCAGAGCCCCTATTATCTGCTGACGGATATTTCAACCTCTGATAGTCTGACCAGTGCAATCGCCGGAAATTACTATATATTCGCTCCTTATGCAGTAGGAATCACACAGACAGAAGAGGATGATGACGTGACGATTACTCCTTTGCTTACGACCTCTGAGGCTTCTTTTTCCAGAACGGATTTGAGTAATTCTGATTCCCTGACACCGGAGGCGGGGGATGTGAACGGCCCTTTCTATATTGGACTGAAAGCAGAGAAAACACTGGATTCCGGTAGTGCCAATATGCTGCTGTTTTCCAGCTATGTCATGTTTACCAGTTCTGCAGATACCATGGTATCCGGGGCAAACTCTCAGTTGTTTGCAAATTGCCTCGGAACATTCGGAACCTATGATGCAGGTATTTCCATTCCGGTGAAATCCTATGAGGTATCAACTTTATTACTGACCCAGCAGAATATTGTGATCCTTGCCGTGATCACCACTGCCGTGATTCCGCTGGCATTTCTCATAACCGGTCTGGTTGTATGGCTGCGCCGCAGAAAGAAAGCGTAAGGACAGAAAGGTAAGGTTTTAACATGAAAAAGAAAACAAGAACCATGCTCATTATGGTTTTGGTACTGGTTGTATTGGTGGTGGCTTATGTGCTTTTACAGGTACACAACAAGAAAGCTGCCGAAACGGAAGACAGTGGAAACGACAATTATGAGGTAACGAATTTTGATGCGGATTCCATTACCGGCATTACCTATACCTATGATGGAGTGACCACACAATTTCGTAAGGAAAATGATACCTGGGTGAATGCGGATGACAGTACGATGGAACTGGATCAGGATAAGGTGGCAAATCTGATTACAGAGGTCAACAATATTTCCTCGGAGAACCGGATAACGGATGTAGAAGATTTGTCTCAGTACGGGCTTGATCCGGCGGTAGTAACCGTTTGTATGAAGAGTGATACAGATTCCTACACCATTCTCTTCGGGGATTATAACGATGCGATTTATAAAAATTACATTTCCCTGGAAGGTGAAAATACGGTATATACAACTATCAAGGCAAAGTGTAATGCTTTTGAGGTGCCCGTCAGTGATTTCATAGCTGCAGAGGATGAGACAGAGGAAACCGCGGAAACCGTGACGGAAACAGCAGAAACCGGACTTAAGACTGCGGAAACAGTAGAAACGCAGGAAAGCAGTGAAACGGCAGAAACAGAATCAATAGAAGAATAAAAGAAAAATAAAATGCCGACCCTGGAAGAAAATCTTGGGTCGGCGTTTTTTCATTCGAATTGAGTGTGACCAGGAAAATTCCAGAATTAAAATAATGTTGTTCAACATTTCTTTATGTAGTAAAATAAAGCGAACGAAACAACAAACGTGACAGGAAGCAAACAGTAGGGCATGAAAATGTGACCGGGAGGAATGATTGTTAAAATGAGAGCACTATTTATCGGAGGAACAGGTACAATTAGTACTGCCATTACAAATAAATTGGCAACGGAAGGCAACTGGGAATTATATTTGATTAACCGAGGGCTCCATAGCGTGGAAATCCCCGCAAACGTGAAAGTAATCACAGCGGATATCAATAACGAAGCAGATGTGGCAGAGAAAATCAAAGACCTGACCTTTGATACGGTATGCGATTTTATCGGATTTGTCCCGGAACAGTTGGAGCGTGATTATCGTTTGTTCAAGGGAAAAACAAAACAATTTATGTATATCAGCTCGGCTTCAGCCTATCACAAACCGGTGGCAGAATATCGTATCACAGAAGGAACAGCACTTGCCAATCCATATTGGGAATATTCCAGAAATAAAATTGCATGTGAAGATTATCTGATGAAGTTATACAGGGAAGAAGGATTTCCGGTTACCATCGTACGTCCCAGTCACACTTACGGGGAGCGTTCTGTGCCGGTTGGCGTGCATGGCGACAATGGAAGCTTCCAGGTGTTAAAGCGAATGATGGAAGGAAAACCGGTCATTGTCCATGGGGATGGAACCAGTCTTTGGACGATTACCTTTAATACGGATTTTGCAAAAGGTTTTGTAGGACTGATGGCGAATCCCCATGCCATTGGAGAGTCGTTTCAGATTACCAATGACGAATCCCTTACCTGGAACCAGATTCACCAGATCGCAGCGGACAAATTAGGTGTGGAATACAAGCCCTACTACGTTTCTTCTGCTTACCTGGACGCGGTATCTCCTTATGATTTTCGGGGTGGACTTTTAGGGGATAAGGCATGCACCGTCGTCTTTGACAATACGAAAATCAAAAAAATTGTGCCGGACTTCATCTGCACCGTTTCTGCAAGGGAAGGAATCGGCAAGGCCATTGAATATATTATGAGTCATCCGGAATGTCAGAAGGAGGATGCTGCTTTTGACGCCTGGTGCGATAACGTAATTACGGAATTGGAAGAGACGAAGAGGAGAATTTTGGGAGATTTTCTCTATTCAGCAGGGGACGAAGGAAAATGATTACATCGATTGCAGAGCTATGTGCCAATAGCGGTATAAGCTTTGAGGATACTGTCTATGAAAAATCCAGCCGGGAGACATTGGATTTCAAGATTGTATCAGGAGACTTTTATGATTTTGCAGAAAAAGAAAATGGGAAAAAAATATTGCGTTATAAACAATGCTTAGATATTCTTGATTTTTCCATGGTAAAAGAGCAGCTTCCGTTGATTGCCGGTATCCGGTATTCCAAGAAAGAGAGTTTCCCTTATTTTTCGGCAGGTCTTTCAGAGATAGCGAATCAAATCGCCAGGGGAGAGAAAGTAGCGGTAGAGGGTGGTCCCTGCTTATTTGGAACCAATGAGGTTATGATTGAAGTTGTGAGAAACGATGGGGAAAAAGCCTGCTTTGATTACAATACAGGCAAATCGTATCGGGAACAGGGGCAGGAAGACGAGAAGGTTGATTTTGCAAATTATATCATGCTGCACGCAAAAGAGATCAAGGCATTACATTTTGAAAATAAGAAAACAGGACTGACGCCGCAGGAATGGGCATTCATTAAATATCCCTTTGAAATCGCAAGAGAACTTTCCGCACCTCTTGTCATACCGATACCGGATATGTCTTATGCCAAATATCTGACGGCAGTTTTGCAGGAGGTAGATTTGGTTGTCCGGGAAAATGCACTTGCAGAGTTCCGGGAGGTTGCGCATGAGATTTGTGATCTATATTTGGAATTGATAGAACAAATGAAAAGCTTACATAAAAATGTCCGGTGTGAAGTGGTTCATGAGAGAAATCAAGCTATTTGCCAGAGATTTTATGACGCCCGTTCCGTTTATATGGACCGGAACAAGGTAATCAGAAATCTGACAGGTATACCGGAAAAATTAGAATCGGTGAAGGACTATGTATCGATGCCGGCACTTCCTTATTACTTGTTTGGAATTAACAATGTGATAGAAGTGGACAGTATGGACGAAACCGATTCCTTCCGAAAATGCAGAAAGGCGCACAAAGGAAAACTATGAGATCGAATTTATTTATATTGTGAAACCCCTGAATACGGACAAGGTTGATAATATGATGAATGCATACAGGAAACGGAGAAATTACTTATTTCAGAAATAAAACAGAATTTGGCTATGATTATACGGCTCTGATGCCTATCATGAATTCTGCCGGGGAGTCTGTAGCAATTTTGGCAGTGGATATCTCTGTCAATGAAATAAGAACGGTATTAACACAGTATATCATTTCGATCGTGGTTGTGATGTGCATCCTCATAGGAGTGTTCCTGGCAGGTTTATACAAGTGGCTGAGTAAGAGAGTCATTGTTCCGATTTCCCAAATACAAATAGCGGCGGAGAAGTTTGT
>USSP01000101.1 GCA_900557385.1 uncultured Lachnospiraceae bacterium | reverse complement strand
AGCCATCGGCTTCCTGGTAGGACAGACGATGAAGGCAATGCACGGAAAAGCAGATCCCGGCATGGTCAATAAGATGTTAAAAGAACTCCTGTCCCAGTAGGGCAGGAGTTCTTTTAACAGTGCGCCTTGCGGGCACAAAAGAGTCGCTTGCGGATCTTTATTATTTACCGGTGAGATAGGATAAGAATTTCACTGCCTGATCCGTATGGGAACCATTGCACATGAAACCGTATACCACTTCACCGGACAGGTAACAGTTGTTGTTCATGAAGAAAGGAATATCCTCCACATTCAGGTAGATTCCTACAGCAACAGGATTTCCCATCTGACTGGGATCTCTGTGATCGACGGTGTCGACCGGGACAGCTTCCATTGTTTCTGCGGTTTCGGAAATGGTGACTTCCTCGGTTTCCTTGGCATCGATTTCATCCTGATCGATATAGTAGAGATTGCCTTCATAGGCAGCAATCTGCTCATCGGTCAATACCTCATCCAGATGGAAAAAGGAGTCAGTCAGCGCATAATTGGAAAACGTATTTTCCGTACTGACAAAGGCGTCTACTTCACCGGCAGCCAGTAAAGCGGAGAGCTTCATGGCACCGTAATAGGAATCCTGGGAAAAATCACCGGGGTCATAAATGACGGAGGTGTCAATTTTTATATCGTATTGTTTCAGGTCAATTCCGGCATTTTCTGCAAATTCGTTACAGGCATCCTCTGCCATATTGTAACCGCCTGCATTGACAAGCAGGGCATAGAAAGCATTTTCCTTCTGGCTTACCAGATCATGGACAAACCAGATCACCATAATCAACAGAGCAACGACCGCCAGAGTGTGAAATTTATAATATCCCCAGAAATAGGAAAGTTTTTCCTTGAAGGATTTATCCTTCATTTTGCTTGTTTCTTGTTTGATATCATCCATAACGGGCATGGTAATTTCCTCCGATTGTACGTTCCTTTCATTCTAAGCGCAAAGAAATGGAATGTCAACGAACAGAAAATAAAGTTATTATAAACAGAAATGATACGGACTTGAAAGTTACTTTTTTTTGTAATATGATTATAAAAATAATATACAGAAAGGTGGATATGTCTGTGAACGAAACATATGTGGAATGCCTTGTAAAAGGTAAGAACTCTATATTGATGAAGTTCCTGCAAATTTTCCTGACGATTATGACCGTACTGTTTGTCATGTGTCTGATGGTCAATATTCTGGGACTGCTGGCACTTCCGCTGGCGATTGCCTGTGGCGTGGGTGCTTATTTTGCCGGAATGAATGCCAATGTAGAGTACGAATATCTGTATCTGGACAAGGAAATCACCATTGATAAGGTCCTGAACAAGACGAAACGTAAAAGAGTGGGTGTTTTTTCCGTGGAAAAAATGGAAATACTGGCACCCATCAATTCCTATCATCTGGACGATTACAAAAACCGTCAGGTGAAAACCCAGGATTATAGCTGTGGTGTGGAGAAAAAGCCGGAAACCCGGTATTGCATGTTTTACAATGGAGAAAAGAAACTGATCCTGGAGCCGAACGAGGCGATGGTCAAGGCCATTAGAAATGTAGCACCTCGTAAGGTATTCATGGATTAAAATAACAATTTTTTAGGAGGAAATATGGGACAGATTATTGGCGAAGGCATTACTTTCGACGACGTATTGTTGGTACCGGCATATTCGCAGGTAGTACCAAATCAGGTGGATTTGACCACACATCTGACAAAGAAAATCAAACTGAACATCCCGATGATGAGTGCGGGGATGGACACAGTTACTGAGCATCGCATGGCGATTGCCATGGCAAGACAGGGTGGTATCGGAATCATCCACAAGAACATGTCAATCGAAGCACAGGCAGAGGAAGTGGACAAGGTAAAACGTTCTGAGAACGGTGTTATTACCGATCCGTTTTCTTTAAGTCCCGATCACACACTGGCTGACGCGGATGCATTGATGGCGAAGTTCCGTATTTCCGGCGTACCCATTACAGAGGGACGCAAGCTGGTTGGCATTATCACCAACCGTGATTTGAAGTTTGAAACAGATTTTACCAAGAAGATCAAAGAGTCAATGACCAGTGAAGGCCTGATCACCGCTCCGGAAGGAACCACTCTGGAAGAGGCAAAGAAAATTCTGGCAGCAGCCCGCAAGGAGAAGCTTCCTATCGTAGATAAGGACTTTAACTTAAAAGGCTTGATCACCATCAAGGACATTGAGAAGACGGTGAAATATCCTTTGGCAGCAAAGGATGCGCAGGGACGTCTGCTTTGCGGAGCCGCAGTAGGTATCACTGCCAATGTGCTGGACCGTGTAGCAGCACTGGTAGATGCCAAGGTCGATGTTGTGGTACTGGACAGTGCCCATGGTCATTCCGAGAATGTATTAAGATGTATCCGTATGATCAAGGAAAAATATCCGGAGGTACAGGTTATCGCCGGTAACGTGGCAACGGGAGAGGGAACCAGAGCCCTCATTGAGGCCGGTGCAGATGCAGTGAAGATTGGTATCGGACCCGGTTCCATCTGTACCACCCGTGTGGTAGCAGGTATCGGTGTTCCCCAGATCACTGCCATTATGGATGCTTATGCAGTAGCAAAAGAATACGGAATCCCCATTATTGCAGATGGTGGTATCAAGTATTCCGGCGACATGACCAAAGCAATCGCAGCAGGCGGAAGCGTCTGCATGATGGGTTCCATGTTTGCAGGCTGTGAGGAGAGCCCGGGAGAAATCGAACTGTTCCAGGGACGTAAATACAAGGTATACCGTGGCATGGGTTCCATCGCAGCTATGGAGAATGGTTCCAAGGATCGTTATTTCCAGGAAAATGCCAAGAAACTGGTACCGGAAGGTGTCGAGGGACGTGTGGCATACAAGGGAAATGTGGAAGATACCGTATTCCAGCTGATGGGCGGTCTCCGTTCCGGTATGGGTTACTGCGGATGCGGAACCATTGAGGAACTGAAGGAGAATGGCAGATTCGTGAAGATTTCCGCTGCATCTCTGAAAGAGAGCCATCCTCATGACATCCATATCACGAAGGAAGCACCGAACTACAGTATTGATGCATAAAGGATAATCATAGCAGAAGTTATAGGAAAGAGACAGATTTTGCAAAGAAATCTGTCTCTTTTAAAGTTTGTATTTTCCCTCAAAATATGTTAGAATTTTATATCACATACTTACCGGAGAAAATTTCCATGACATTGCAGGAACTTATAGACATCGATCGCGTACAAAAGTTACAGAATAAGTTTTGTGAAGTAGTAAAAACAAATGTTTATTGTGTACAGGAATGGGATCAGCCCGTCACAAAGATCAGCGGCAACCAGGAGGACATCAACAGGCTCAGTGAACTGGTAACGGCACAGCAGGTTCGCTCCCTGGTACAGAGAGTGAGCGGCAACTCTATAGAGGATCAGGCTGTGGAGGATACCGAATATCCCTGGTTAAAGCTGGCAGCAGCATCCGTAAAGGTAACTTCCCAGGTACAGCTGACCTGGATTATATATGGGATTGTTTATGATGTGCCAGGAGCAGATGAAACAGAGCTCCGCAGCAAATGGCACGGTGTAATCAGAGAAAAACAACTTTACCGGGCACTGGATCTATTACATGATGTTTCCTACAGTATCCTGCGGAATAAGGCCAGACTGGAAAGTGTCCGTGCAGAGAGTCTCCGCAGCAGGTATTCCCAGCAGGCCACAGAGGAATTACTGCATCAGAATGAATCCATGACCCAGGTGGTACAGCTGCTTGATCATGAAGAGGCTATTGAAGTGGTGATGGAAAAGATGCTTGCCATTATCGGCGGGTATCTGCATATTTCCAGTGCACAGGTGTTTAAGCTTCATGATGACCGGTCAGAGATGGATGTCATTGCCGAGTGGCGCAATACCGGTGTCATATCTTATTTTGACCGCACGAAAAATCAGCCTACCTTTCAATTTTTACATACAGATAAACCTCTGGTTCTTTCCTATGATTCGGATATGCCCGTTTCAGTGAAGGAAGAACTGAAGCGGATGCAGATTTCCGCATTGATCAGCTTCCCGGTTTTCTTTGATGATGTGGCAGATATGTATGTCTGCTTTCAGGATAAGACACCTACCAGACGCTGGCAGGTGGAAGAAATCAAGTTTATCAACGATTCGTTGAAGGTGCTGCAGAGCATTCTCACCAGGCGGATCCAGAAAAATTCCCTCACCAGTTCCTACAATTCCCTGGCAGCGGTATTGGACAATGTGGGAAGCGCTATTTATGTCAAGGATGAGATCAATAATGAGGTCTTGTTTGAAAACCGTATTTTGCGAAATACTTTTCATAAAGAACTTCATGAGCATAAATTAGAAGATATTCTGAAAAAGGAACGCAACGAGCTTTTCCATGAAGAAACCGGTCACTGGTATGATCTGCTCCACCATAAGATTAAATGGGTGGATGGAAGAGATGTCAGCCTGTATGTCCTTTATGACATCACGGACAAGAAGAATTACCAGTACAAAATTGAACAGCAGGCCTACACGGACTTCCTCACAGGACTTTATAACAGAATGTGCTGTGAGCGTGATCTTGCGCGCTTTATCGATGAAGCAAAGAAAAATGGCGGCAAGGGTGCACTTCTTTATCTGGATCTGGATGACTTCAAGCATATCAACGATGGACTGGGACACCAGTACGGGGATGTGCTGCTGAAATCCATATCCGAAAGCCTGAGCAGCATCAATGGCATTCACAACACCTGTTATCGAATGGGCGGAGATGAATTTGTCATTATTGTTCCTTCTACGGAAGAGGATAAGCTGGAACAGATCTTAAACAATGTACAGGGGATTTTCTCCAAGCCCTGGTTTTTGAAAAATACAGATTTTTACTGCACCATGAGTATGGGTGTGGTATACTTTCCGGAATACGGAGATGATGTGCAGGAGATGATCAAGAAAGCGGACATCGCCATGTACGAGGCAAAGCGTGCCGGTAAGAACCAGGTAGCTTATTACTCCGACAGCATTAACTCTTCTTCCATGAAACGGCTGGATATGGAAAAGAATATGCGCGATGCCACCAAAGATGGGTTTGATCAGTTTGAGGTTTATTTCCAGCCGATCATGAACATTCATGAAAAAGGAAATCCCTGCGTGGGAGCGGAGGCACTGATCCGTTGGAACAGCGATAAAATGGGATTTATTTCTCCCACGGATTTTATTCCTCTGGCAGAGTATCTGGGCTTGATTACCCCCATCGGCAATCATGTGCTTTATGAGGCCTGCAAGGCATGCAAATGGTGGAATGACCATGGCAAACCGAATTATAAAGTCAATGTGAACCTTTCCGTTGTTCAGCTGCTGCAGACAGATATTGTAAGCGTGATTGCACAGACCATCCGCCAGACTGGAATAGATCCCCATCACCTGACTTTGGAGGTGACGGAGAGTCTTGCCATCAATGATATGCCCCGGATGCAGAAAATTCTGGGAGCCATTAAGGACTTAGGGGCGCGACTGGCACTGGATGATTTCGGAACCGGTTATTCTTCCCTGAATCATATCCGGGAGATTCCCTTTGATGTCATCAAAGTGGATCAGGGCTTTGTCAAGGATCTGGCAGAGGATGCTTATTCTCAGGCATTTGTAAAAATGGTGGGTGAGCTGGCGGAAACGCTGGACAAGAGCATCTGTGTGGAAGGAATCGAGACCGAATCCCAGCTGCGTGTATTAGAAAATATGAATGTACTGATGGTGCAGGGATATTACTTTGGAAAACCCATGCCACGCAAAGATTTTGAGGCGAAGTACGTTTCATAGTATAAAGGTATAAAAAATTTGAGGAGAAGTTATGAGCGAGAGTAAGAATTTCATTGAAATGATTATCGACAAGGATCTGGCAGAGGGTGTCTATGATACTGTACACACCCGTTTCCCTCCCGAACCCAACGGCTATCTGCATATCGGACATGCCAAGAGTATTCTGTTGAATTATGGACTGGCACAGGAGTACGGCGGAAAGTTCAACATGCGTTTTGATGATACCAATCCCACCAAGGAAAAATCAGAATTCGTGGATTCCATCAAGGCTGATGTGGAGTGGCTGGGTGCTGACTATGAGGACCGCCTGTTTTTTGCTTCCAGCTATTTTGATCAGATGTATGAAGCAGCAGTGAAACTGATTCAGAAGGGAAAGGCTTATGTATCGGATCTGACGGCAGAGGAAATGAGAGAGTACCGCGGAACTTTAACGGAGCCCGGTAAAGAGGATCCCAACCGTAACCGCAGTGTGGAAGAAAACATGGAGCTGTTTCTGGCCATGAAAGAAGGAAAGTATGCAGATGGTGAGAAAACCCTGCGTGCGAAGATTGATATGGCATCTCCCAATATCAACATGCGTGATCCGATTATTTATCGTGTGGCACATATGACCCATCACAACACCGGGGATAAGTGGTGTATTTACCCGATGTATGACTTTGCCCATCCCATAGAGGATGCCATCGAAGGGATTACCCATTCCATCTGTACCCTGGAGTTTGAGGATCACAGACCGCTCTATGAGTGGGTCATCAACGAGGTGGGCGCACAGATTATCCCGGATAAGGATGAGATGCCTCCGAGACAGATTGAGTTTGCAAAGCTGTATCTGACCAATGTACGTGCCGGTGTCGATGTGATGGAAATCGGCTATCTGGCAGATCCGGAGCTGTTCGAGGAATCCAAGTTCGGCAAGTGGAAGTTCTGCCATGAAGATGCCATTCAGAAGGTGCTG
>USSP01000100.1 GCA_900557385.1 uncultured Lachnospiraceae bacterium | reverse complement strand
CGAATAAACATACCTGCCAAAGTCGTTACGAATGCGGGAACACCGACTCTGGTTACCAGAACACCCTGGTATAAACCAATGCAGAGACCAATCAGAAGAACGATAGGGATGGCAAGCCATTCACTCATTCCTTTCTGAGTCATGAGAATTGCCGCAATCGCTCCACTGAAACCGGCCACATAACCTACTGACAGATCAATATGTTTGATAATCAGAATCAATGTCATTCCGATTGCCAGTACTGCTACATATCCCGCCTGATTAAACAGATTGGAAATGTTCCTTGCTGTAATAAAGCCGCCGTTGGTTTTTACTGCGAAAAATGCAATAATTGCAACCAACACAATATACATCATATAATCTCTGATATTCTTTTTAACTAAACCGCCCAGTTCCTTTCCAATGGAAACCTTTGCCTTACTATTTTCGCTCATTTCGAACCTCCTATGAATGAATGGCCATTGCCATGACTTTTTCTTCTGTTGCTTCCTCTGCAGAAAGCTCGCCGGTGATGGTTCCCTCGGACATTACATACAAACGATCGCTCATTCCCAGTACTTCCGGTAACTCTGAGGATATCATGATAATACTCATTCCCTGTTCCACCAGCTTATTCATTAATGAGTAAATCTCATATTTTGCACCTACATCAATACCTCTGGTAGGTTCATCCAGAATCAGAATATTCGGTTTGGCAAACAGCCATTTTGCAATCTGTACCTTCTGCTGGTTTCCTCCGCTTAAATTACCTACCTTCTGTAAAATAGAAGGTGCCTTGATATTGATGGAATTCCGGTAGGAGTTTGCCATCATGATTTCTTCATTCTCATTAATGGAAAGTCCGTTCTGCAGTGCCTCCAGATTGGTCACGGAAATGTTATATTTAATATCCTGGATCAATACCAGGCCATTTCCTTTTCGATCCTCGGTAACATAGGCAAGGCCGGACTGTACTGCTGCTTTCGGACTATGGAAATGCTTTTTCTCTCCGTTGATATAAAGCTCTCCTGATGTGATCTTATACCCCGGTGTATTACCAAAGATACTCAGTGCCAGTTCCGTTCTTCCCGCTCCCATGAGTCCCTGTAAGCCTACAATTTCCCCTTTATGTACCTTCATATTAACGTGGTGCAGGATCTCTCGCCCTTTTACGGGATCATCCACTGTCCAGTCTTTTATTTCAAAACATACTTCTCCGATATTTACGTTCTCACGTTTCGGATAAATGTTATCAATTTCTCTTCCAACCATGTTTTTAATGATTTTTGCCTCTGTGATTTCCTCAGAAGCAGCATCCATGGAACAGATTGTCGCACCATCTCTCAAAACAGTAATGGTATCTGCAATCGCCATGATTTCCTTTAACTTATGGGAAATCATGATACATGTAACACCCTGCTCTTTCAGCTCTTTAATCAGATTCAACAGATTCTGGCTGTCATCTTCATTCAAGGAGGCTGTTGGCTCATCCAAAATTAATAATTTAACATTTTTGCTTAATGCTTTTGCGATTTCAACCAGCTGCTGATTACCAACACCCAGTTCTTTTACTTTCATCGAAGGGTCAATATGTAAGCGAACCTTTTCCAAAACTTCCTTGGCTCTTACGATTGTTTCATTCCAGTCAATCGACTTTCCCTTCATAATTTCATGTCCGAAATAAATATTTTCGTACACACTCAATTCAGGAATCAACGCTAATTCCTGATAAATAATTGCGATTCCTTTTTCTTCACTGTCTGCAATTGATTTAAACTGCTGTACTTCACCGTTATAAACGATATCGCCTGTATAGCTGCCATAGCTGTATACACCGGAAAGTACCTTCATCAAAGTAGATTTTCCGGCTCCATTCTCACCTACCAGGCAATGAATCTCGCCACGTTTTACTTTAAAGTTAACATCACTTAACGCCTTAACACCTGGGAAGGTTTTCGTAATGTCCTTCATTTCCAATATATAGTCTGCCACTGCCGGACCTCCTTAAAATAGAGCCGACCTTATACCTCACTAAGATGAATAAGGTCGGCCCGTCTATCTTCCACTGAGATTCTTTATTTCTATTACTCTAATCCGGTAAAGTCACCAGCCTCGTAATATCCGGAATCAATCAATGCAGATTTTACATTGTCTTTGGTTACAACAACTACATCTGTCTGTTTTGCAGGAACATCTTTTGCTTCATTGTTGTATGTAGTATCCGTTGCAGGAGTCTCACCCTTTAATACGGAAACTGCCATTGCTACAGAATCAGCTGCCAGAGTACGGGTATCCTTGAATACAGTCATGGACTGTTTGCCATCGATGATGTACTGGATGGAAGCTTTCTCAGCATCCTGACCGGAAATGATGTAGCTTGTTACATCCTTATCGGTAGAGAATGCATCTGCGATTGCACGGGAAGTACCATCATTAGGAGCAAGGATGCATACATCACCCTTTGCATCGGTACCGTTTGCTGTTAAGTTTGCTTCTGCTTTGGATTTTGCTACGTTGAAGTCCCAATCAGTTGTAACCTGACCGATAATGGTACTTAATTCTTCACGGGTCAGCTCTGCTTTATCCTGAAGACCAACTGCTGCATCGGAGTTTACAATCTTGAAAGTGCCATCAGCAACCTTGGGCTGCAGAACGCTCCATGCACCCTGGAAGAAGATGAATGCATTGTTATCGGTAGCTGCACCTGCATACAGGTAAAGAGGAATATCACTTCCTTCAGGAGCATTGTCAATTAAGAACTGTCCCTGTGCCTGACCTACGGCAAAGCTATCAAAGGTTACATAATAATCAACAGCATCGGTACCGGTAATCAGTCTGTCATAAGCGATAACGGTAACGCCTTCTGCCTTTGCTGCCTCAGCAGCTGCAGCAGCTGCTGCACCATCCTGTGCACAGATAATCAGTACATCAATGCCCTGAGAGATTAAAGTCTCTACATTGGTTTTCTCTGTTGCAGAGGAACCCTGGCTGAATAATACCTGATTGGTGAAACCGGCATCGCTGAGAATCTTCTCGAACTGTGCCTGATCCTGTAACCATCTGGGCTCATCCTTGGTAGGAAGAACAATACCAACCTGAACAGAACCATCTGCGCTTGCGGTATCTTCTGCCGGAGCAGCGTCCTCTGTCTTAGCTGCAGATTCCTCTGTTTTGGTCTCTGCAGGAGCAGATGCTGTAGAGGAACCACATCCGGTAAGTGCTCCGACTACCATTGTTGATGCAAGTAACATGCTGAGTAATTTTTTTCTCATTGTTTTAAAAAACCTCCCTTTGTTTGATAACTGCTTGTTACAGTTAATACATTAACATAGGGAGGCGTGACTTTAGTTGTTATGGTTCTTCACATTTTTATGATTCTGATTTCCTATTCGGATGAACCTAGCACTTTTTTGTCTGCACTTTTTTGAAAGTGCAATTTTATCCTATTGTACTTTAGGTCTATCGATATATACATCTTCCCGCAAATGGAAACCGCTGGCGATAATGATTGCATCCATATTGCTTTTTGTGACCGATAAAGGCTGCAGCTTCACATAGGGGACTTCATACTTTCCGTCATTGCAGGTTTCCGTGACCTCCATTTCTTCTCCTTTTGCCAATGCCACTGCATACTCCGCTGCTGCCTTTGCCAGCTTTTCTATCGGCTTGTATACCGTCATACATTGCGTATCTGCCACAATTCTCTGGCAGGCTTCCAGATCTGCATCCTGACCAACCACACAGATTTTTCCCGCCAGACGATTTTCGGCCAGAACTCTCACTACTTCTCTTGCCAGGTCATCATTTCCACACATAATTCCCTGTACTTCCCGGACTGCGTCTATATGTTCGGAAACATATTGCCCTGCCAGATCTGCTTTCCAGTTGTCCATGTAAACACAATCGGTAATCTCTATTCCGTTTTCGGCGGCAACACGACGAAAGCCTTCTTCTACCAAGGCAACATTGCTGTCTTCTGCCGCTCCACAAATCATCACAGCCCGATCTCCTTTATGAAGCTTCAGTGCCATTCCCTTTCCCATTAATTCGCCAACCATCTTATTATCAAAGGAGATATACAAATCACAATCGGATTGCAGAGCAAGCCTGTCATAGGAAATCACCTTAATGCCGGCATTTTTTGCCTTTTTGATCACATTCGTCAAAGATTCCGAATCAATGGGAACAATCACCAGCACATCTGCTTTTTTATCAATAAAGTATTCAATCTGCCGGATCTGCTCCTGCACATCTCCGTTTCCGTTTTGTACATTAACCTCTGCTCCCAGTTCCTGTGCCGTGGAGACAAACACATCCCGATCCCTCTGCCAGCGTTCCACTACGAAATTATCAAAACAACAGGCAATCTGGATTTTATTGTCCTCCTGTGTCTCCTGTATCTTTGTCTCATTTCCGTTGTCTTCCGTTTTTCCGCAGCCGGAAAAAGTCAGTAAAACAGACAACAGCACTATGTAAAAAAATTTTCTCTGTCTCATAAGGATTCTTCTTTCTTTTCCTTGAATTCTGTAGGTGTGTATCCTACATTTTTCTTAAAAGTCCGACTGAAATAGTTGGGATCTGCATATCCCACCGCGTTGCAGATTTCCTTCATGCTTTTATCCGTAGTTGTCAACAATTCCTTTGCTTTCTCTATTCGGATTCCGGTCACATATTCAATGAAGCTCTGACCCATTTCTTCCTTGAAAAGCTTACTGAAATAATAGGGACTGATATTCACCTGGCGGCTGGTTTCATCTAAAGAAAGCTCATTTTGATAATGATGGTCAATATACTCTCTGGCTATGGTAATCAGATTGGTTTCCTGTTCTTCCTTTTTCGTCACTACATTTCGACATGCATCCTGGATTTTGGTAAGGAACCAGGTGCGAATCTCTTCATAATGGTTCATCCCATTAATGCGATTCAGGTAATCCTGCCGGGAGCCGAAGCGATAAGTCATTCCACCGCTCTCATAGCTGATATGCTCCGCCCATAGCACAAACTCCAATGCTTTTAATTTTATGCTCATCATTTTGTCCGCATTACTATCCACCATCCAGTTAAAAAAGCTGGTTGCCTCTGTTGTAGCCCCCTCCAGATTTCCCTCTTCAATAAAAGCAAACAATTTCTTCTCTGTCTGAATCGGATAATCATCCTCATAACCGCACCACATCGGAAGATCCTTTGCATGCGCGACACTTCCATGGGAAATCCGGAAGGAATTGATTGCTTCGGAATAGGATTGTCCTGCCCTTTCCAATGGCACCACCGAACCAATTCCCACGCGGAATTTTGCATCAATTCGCCTGGAAAGCTTCTGCACCATTTTTCTCGCTTTCTCGATCACCGCAATACGGCTGTCATATTCTTCGGAATCTGTTTCCTCTGCAACAGGCACATATACAATGACCCTGTTTGCCATCATGGGACCCACAACACCCGAAAAAAATTCTTTAATGATTTCCCGGATTTCCTGATAACAGGATTGTACACGGACGCCGGTTCCCACCGTGTTCGTAAGCTGACCATCCTTCTGTTCGTCACCGCACTGGAGTATCATGATATATCCCTGCTCTTCTTCTACGCCCAGAAGCTGCCGATAACGTTCTGTATCCTGCTCATAATTATCCTGAAACAGAATGGAATAAATCAGTCCGCTTTCAATAATCGGAACCACTGTCTCCAGTTTTTCCCGAATCAGCAGATCATTACTTCTTTTTTCCCTGGAACTTTCCACTTCCTTTATTGCTTTATGAAGCACATCGATGATCACGTTTTTTTCAATCGGTTTATTAATGTAATCAAGCACTCCCATACTCAGCACCTGCTTGGCATAGTCGAAACGGTCATAAGCACTGAGAATAATAAAAATTGTATTGGGGCATGTATTTTTAATTTCCTTGATGGCATCGATTCCGTTAATTCCCGGCATCTGAATATCCATAAAAGCAATATCCGGACGGAAACGTTCTGCCAGTTCAATGACACTTCTTCCGGTTTTAGCCGATTCAATGATACAGCTGTCTCCGAAATTTTTCTGAATGATAAAGCTTAAGGCGTCAATGACGATTCCCTCATCGTCCGCCAGCATAATTTTGTACATATCCTTCTCCCCTATCCGTTATCTTCATTCAGCGGAATCTGAATGATAAATTCCGTTCCCAGGTTTGGGCCATCACTTTTGATACATAGAACATCTTCTTTGCCGAAAAACAAGGAAAGGCGATGAATCACATTATCCAGACCGACTCCATTTGAATCCTTATTCTCATCGGAAACCTGCAATTTTCCACTGAGGATCTGATCAATCCGTTCCTGGCTTAACCCGATTCCGTTATCCTTCACGCTGACGCAGATTTTGTTGTTATCCCGGTACACAGACAACAAAATCCTGCCTTCCCATTCAATTCCCCGGATGCCATGATTGACACAGTTTTCCACAAGAGGCTGTAATATCATAGCCGGAACCGATACCTTTATCAGCCGATTGTCGATTTGCTTGCTATATTGAATGTCACCAGAAAAACGAACATTGATAATATAAATATAATGATCTACCAGTTTAATTTCTTCTTCCAGCGAAACACTCCCATAGTCTTTCTTTACACTATAGCGGAAAAAGTCTGCAACATTTTGTATATATTCGTAGGTTTTCTCCGCATCTTCCATCATGGCAAGCTGCGCCCCGGCATTTAACGTATTAAACAGAAAATGGGGATTGATCTGTGCCTGCAGATACTTTAGCTGTGCATCCTTCAGATGTGCTTCCATACGCAATTCCTTTTCCTGCATCTGCCGCTCTGTCTCCATGCTTTGACGAAGCCTGGTTATGTAATCCTGAATACTCAGTACCATTTTGTTAAATGCCCTTGTCACAACTCCCACTTCATCATTGGTGTAAATCTCGATTTGAGGAACCTCAAAGTTCCCATCTGCCACTTCATTTGCTGTTTCCGCAAGCTTAAGAAGAGGCTG